>VGFB01000076.1 GCA_016869015.1 Armatimonadota bacterium | reverse complement strand
ATCGTCCCCATCGAGAGCCGGGAGCGCTATGACGAGCTGCGGGTCGAGGCGCCGGCGGCGGCGAAGTTCCACTCCTACGAGCCGGCCGTCATGTCCCTGCTGACGCGACGCGGATCGTCGAAGAACCTGCTGTGCCGTGAGGCGGGTACCTTCGATGAGTTCTTCGGCAAGCTGAACCATCGACTACAGCGGCGCAAGAGCCGCGCGACGGAGGGACGGAGGGACCTGACGGTCCTCCCCGGTGGGCCTTACCCCTACCTGGACTACCTGGACCTGCGACACGGCGATCTCTTCTTCGGGCGGGAGACCGAGAGCGAGGACCTGCGCAAGCTCATCACGGAGAACCCCTTCTCGGTGCTGTGCGGGCCGGACGGCATTGGGAAGTCCTCGCTGTTGCGCGCCGGGGTGGCGGCGGCGATGATCGCGGACGAGAAGGAAAGCGACCAGCGTCCCCCGCATGTCCCGATCGTCGTCAGTTGCGCGGGCGACCCGGTAGACGACATCCGCCATGCGGTTGAGACGACCCTTCACGACCGGGGGTGGCTGACGGGCTCGCGGATCGATGCGGACGACTTCACCGACGCGATGGCGCGGGCGGCGGAGCTGGCGGAGACGGGGCTCGCGATCCTCGTCGACGGTTTTGAGCACTGCATTGCGCGGCGCGGCCCGGCGACCCGGCGGGGCTTCGCGCAGATCACGGCGGCCTGCGCGGAGCGGCTGGGGGACCGCTGGCGGATGTGCATCGTGCTGCGGGAAGCCTTCTTGCCGTACCTGCTGGATCTGCGGAGCTTCTGGCCGGGCCTCTTCCAGGCGGTGTTTCGACTCGGACGGCTCTCCCAGAGCGACGCAGTGGATGCCATCATGAAACCGGGGCCGGCGTTCTACTGCTACCCCGAGACGGAGCTGGCGGAACGGGTGGCGGCCGACCTCGACGACGGGGGCGTGCTCCCGGCGCACCTGCAGCTGGTGATGAACCGGCTGTACGAGCAGCGAAGCTGGGGTTCGTCGTCGATCACGCTGAAGATGTATGACCACGTGGGCGGCGCGGAGAAGATCCTGGCCGAGTGCATCGACTTCCCCCTGTCCCAGCTGGGGCAGCGAGACCGGCGCCTGGCCCGGACGATCCTGGATCGTCTGGTCGGCTCACAGGACTCGACCGTGCCCAAGAGCCTTGACCGCCTGGTGGCGGAGACGCGCCTGGACCGGGAGCGGGTGGAGCGGGTGCTGGCGCGGCTGCTGGACCTGCGAATGGTCCGCGCGGTGGGGGCGGAGGGGAACCGGCAGTACCGGCTGATCCACGCGTACCTGGCGGAGGAACTGGGCGGCGAGCTGTCGGAGCGCCTGGCCGCCGCCGCCAAGCATGCCGACGCGGTGGCGCGGTGCACGGATGAGTGGCTGCACACCGGGGCGCTGACGCCGGCGCGCCTGCTGCGACGGCTGCGGGGGTGCCGGGACACGATGTGGTTCACGGCCGTGGAGCTGGAGGCTCTGCTGCGGGCCGCCGCGCTCCACGAGATCGACCTGGACTACTGGCTCCGGCGGCTGTGCGCGATCGGCCCCGAGCGCACTCCGGTGCTGCGCCGGCTGCTGCACGACACGGATGAGCGCGTGCGCCGGGCCGCAGCCGAGGGGCTGAGCCAGGCCGCCGACGAGGACTCCCTCTCGACGCTCGTCGACGGCCTTCACGACCGCGACGACACCGTGCGGGAGCGGGCGACCTCGACGCTGGAGTCCCACGAGCGCGACCTCATCGAGACGCTGAGCAACGGTGAGCCCACCAAGCGCCAGCGGGCCGCGCATGCGCTGGGCATCATCGGGCGGGAGAAGCACGTGGGTCCGCTGGTAGGCGCGCTGCGCGACGACGACCACGCGTTCACGGACCAGGCGACGCGGGCGCTGTCGCAGGTGGGGTCGCAGCGGGCGGAGGGCCTGCTGCTGCAGCGCCTGACGGAGGAGCCGGACGCGCCGTGGAGCGTGGCGCACGCTCTGGGGCACCTCGCAACAGACGTGCGCACGTTGGGCGCTCTGGAGACGGCGAGTCGGCGCGCCCATCCGTCGGCCCTGCCCAAGCTGAACTACGCCATCGGACGGGCGCGGCTGACGCGTGGCGAACTGGAGGATGCGGAGCGGGCGTTGGCGGCGGCCCGAACCGACGTGCGCGACGAGGGTGGGCGCGCCGCGGTCGAGGGGGCCTTGGCGGAGTTGGCGGAGGTCCGTGAGCGCGCTTCGGACCGGGACCCCGTGGACTGGCCGACCTTCGGCGGCGGGGCCAACCGGCGCGCCTTCCGCCGGCGGCAGGTCGCGCTGCCGCTGCACCGGCGGTGGGCGTTCTCGACCGAGGCGGAGGTGGTCGCCTCGCCCGTGGTGGCCAACGGCCTGGTGTACGTCGGGTCGCGCGATCAATCGCTGTACTGCCTGGACCTGGGAGCGGGGACCCTTAGCTGGCGCGCGGCGACGAGGGCCCGAATCGAGTCCACCGCAGCCGTCGGCGAGGGGCTGGTGGTGGTCGGCTCCATGGACGGAGTGGTACACTGCCTGGACGCGGCCAGCGGCCAGCGGCGTTGGACCTATGCCCTTGGCGCGCCGATCCGCGCCGCCGCCACGATCGCGGAGGGCTTGACCGTCGCCGCCAGCCGGGCGGGCGTCGTCGTGGGGCTCTCGCTCACGGACGGCGCACCGGTCTGGCGGAACGAGCTGAACGGCGACATCGTGTCTGCGCCGGCGGTGCGGGGCGAGGCGCTGGTCCTGGGCGCCTGGGACGAGGTCGTTCGCTGCCTCTCGCTGTCCACCGGGGAGGAACGCTGGCGCTTCGACTCGCGCGGTGAGGTGTCCGGCGCGCCGACCATCGCCGGCCACCGCGTCTACTGCCCGTCGGACGCCGGCTTCCTGTACGCGCTGGAGCTGGAGACGGGCGAGGAGGTCTGGCGCGCGGCGCTGGAGCCGCCGGTTCGCTGCTCGCCCGCGGTGGCGGAGGAGACCGTCATTGCCGGCGACGGCCTGGGGCGGGTGGTCGCCCTCTCGCGGGAGACGGGCGGCGAGCTCTGGTCGGCGAGTCTGGGCGACGAGGTGAGCGGCTCGCCGGCCATCGCCGGCGACCTGGTCTTTGTCGGCTCAGTCGACGGCTCGCTCCGCGCGCTCGACATGGCGAACGGCGACGAGCGCTGGCGCGAGAGGACCGCGTTCGGTATCTACTCATCCCCGGCCATCGCGGGGGAAACGGTTCTCGCCGCGATGGGCTACTACGACGTGTGGGCTTTCGGTCACGAGGCCGAGACGGTGGCCCCGGGAGCCGAGAGCTAGCGATGAGACACGCGGCGGCGCCGGCCTCGCTGGTCGCTCTGGTCGTGCTTGGCGGCTGTGGCGCCATCGGAGACATGCGCTCCCAGTATGTGGCCAACCGGGCGCTGCGCGAGGCCTCCGCGGAGCTTACCGGCGACAGCCCTCGTCTCGACCGCGCCCGCCGGAGCCTGGACCTGGCGTATCGGCTGCGGCGCGGGGACCCTCGCTTCCTGGCACGTCTGGCCGAGCCGTACCAGGCCGCCGGCGGCTTCGACCGTGCGATCCGCTGCTACGAGGCGGCGGAGGAGGTCTACGGCGGGACACACGAGGCTCAGGTGGCTTACTGCCTGCTGAAGCTGGGGAAGACGGAGGCCGGCGCGGAGCGGGCTCTCGAGGCGGTCCGGGCGGCCTCCGACGACCTGGCGGCTCAACGTATCGGGCCCGAACGCTACGCCAACGTGCTCAACGACGTGGGCTACGCCCTGGTGGATGCGAAGGTGCAGCTCGACGAGGGTGCGGAGCTCATCGAGGAGGCGGTGCGCCTCCAGCCGACGGTCCCGGCGCACATTGACAGCCTCGGCTGGGCGTACTACCGCCGGGGCGAGTACGCTGACGCGGCCTTCCACCTGGAGCGTGCGGCGCGCCTGATGGGGCGGCGAAACCCTGAGGTGCTTTGGCACCTGGGGGCGGTCCACGCGCAGCTGGGCAAGCTGCGTCGAGCGGAGAGCGAGCTGAGGCAGGCCCTGGAGCTCGAACCCGCGAATGAGGAGGCCCGCCGGACGCTGCGGCACCTCCTGCGCGAGCTGCCGCCGCCGGCGACGGTGTGACGGGTGACGGGCACGGCATGCTGAGGGCCCGCTTGGCGGGAAACTGATGCCTGGGAGGGAGTCAAGGCGATGAGGCTTTCAGAGCGTGTGAGCCGGATGAAGCCGTCGGCGACCATGGCGATGGACGCCAAGGCCAAGGACATGGTGGCTGAGGGCAAGGACGTGCTGTCCTTTGCCCTGGGGGAGCCGGATTTCCCGACGCCGCCGGACGTCTGCGAGGCCGGCATTCAGGCCATCCGCGGCGGCCACACCAAGTACACCCCGGCCTCGGGAACCGTGCGCCTGAAGAAGGCCATCTGCGCGGCAGCGGAGCGCGACCTGGGCCTCACGGTGACGCCCGCCGAGATCTGCGTCGGCAACGGCGCCAAGCACATCCTCGCCGACATCTTCGGGGCGATGGTGAACCCCGGGGACCACGTGATCCTCGTGGCCCCCTACTGGGTCAGCTACGCCGACCTGATCGAGCTCTTCGACGGTACCTTCACTGCGGTGGAGGCGCCGGCGGACCGCGATTTCGTGCCCGACATCGCGGCCATCGAGGCGGCCGTGACGGACCGCACGATCGCCGTGCTGATCAACAGCCCGAGCAACCCGAGCGGCGGGGTGTTCGCCCAAGAGGACATCGCCGCCTTGGCCGACGTCGCCGTGCGCCGCAACCTCACCATCATCAGCGACGAGATCTACAAGCACATTCTCTTCGACGGCCGCGCGCATTTCAGCCCGGCGATGGTCTCCGAGGAGGCGCGGAAGCGCACGATCATCGTGGACGGCGTCTCGAAGACCTACTCGATGACGGGCTGGCGCATCGGCTGGTCGATCGCCCCGGCCGACTTCACGAAAGGCCTCGGCACGCTGCAAAGCCAGATGACCTCGAACCCCAACTCCATCGCTCAGGAGGCGGCGGCCGATGCACTACTCGGGCCGCAGGATGCCGTCGAGGCGATGCGCGCGGAGTTTGGGCAACGGCGGGATGTGATCGTCGGCCTGCTGAACGCCATCCCGGGCGTCTCGTGCCGGAGGCCCGGCGGCGCGTTCTACGCCTTCCCGGATGTGAGCTCCTACTTCGGCAAGACGCTGCGGGGGAGGAAGATCGAGACCTCCACCGACATGTCGATGTACCTGCTGGACGAGGGGTTGGTGAGCACCGTTCCGGGAGATGCGTTCGGGGTCACCGACAACATCCGGCTGAGTTTCGCCTGCTCGACCGAGGACATCCGGCGAGGCTGCGAGCGCATTGCCGAGGCGCTGGCGGGCTAGTGGTCTGTCGGCCGTGAGTCGGGGGTGTAGGAGCGGCTTCAGCCGCGACGCCGTGGACGGTCGGGCCCTGCGCGCAACGTCGTCGCGGCTGAAGCCGCTCCTACAACACTGCAGCACATCATGCTTGACAGGACAGTAGTGACTCCCATGGCTTACACAGTGACGCTGATCCCCGGTGATGGAACCGGGCCTGAAGTGGCCGCGGCGGCGCGACAGTGCGTGGAGGCGACGGGCGTGGCGATCGAGTGGGAGGTGCTCAACGCCGGCCTCGACGTGATGGAGGCGTACAAGACGCCCCTGCCGGATCATGTTCTGGAGTCGATCCGGCGGAACCGGGTGGCGCTGAAGGGGCCGATCACGACGCCGGTCGGGGAGGGCTTCCGCTCGGTGAACGTCTCGCTGCGGAAGCTGCTGGACCTGTACGCGTGCGTGCGGCCGTCGCGGCACTACGAGGGCGCGCGAAGTCGCTACCCGGAGGCCGATCTGGTCATCGTCCGCGAGAACACGGAAGACCTCTACGCCGGGATCGAGTTCAAGGTCGGCACGCCCGACTGCGATGAGCTGATCGAGGAGATCGAGGAGCTGAGCGGCCAGCGGATCGCGGAGGGCTCGGCCATCTCCATCAAGCCGATCTCCATCGCGGCGAGCGAGCGGATCGTGCGGTTCGCCTTCGAGTACGCGTTGGCGAACGGGCGGCGCAAAGTCACGGCCGTGCACAAGGCCAACATCATGAAGGAGACGGATGGCCTGTTCCTCGCCACGGCGCGTCGCGTCGCGGAGGAGGAGTACGCGGGCAGCGGGATCGACTTCGAGGACCGCATCGTCGACAACATGTGCATGCAGCTGGTGCAGAAGCCCGAGCTGTATGACGTGCTGGTGCTACCGAACCTCTACGGCGACATCGTCAGCGACCTGGCCTGCGGGCTGATCGGCGGCCTAGGGGTGGCTCCGGGCGCGAACATCGGCGACGAGTGCGCCGTGTTCGAGCCGACCCACGGCAGCGCGCCGAAGTATGCGGGCCGGAACATGGTGAATCCGACGGCGACGATCCTGTCGGGGATGCTGATGCTGCGCCACCTGGGAGAGACGGAGGCCGCCGACCGGCTCGACGCCGCGGTGGCAACCGTCATCGCCGAGGGGCGGGACGTGACGTACGATCTGAAGCCCGACCGCGACGACCCGACCGCCGTGGGGACGTCGCAGATGGCCGACGCGATCTGCCGGGCGCTCTAGGCCCTCCGGCGCGCCGCAGCGCCCAGGCCAGACCGGCCGGCAGCAGCCCTACCACTCCGCAGCCGATCAGCCCCGCAAACAGCGCGGTGGACAGCGTGCTGAGCAGCCACGCGGCCCCGGCCAGAAGCGCCTCCGCCCGGTCCGGGCGCAACTCCATCTGCGGCACGGCCAGCAGCCCGATCGCCACCAGCAGCACCAGCACGGCCAGCATCACGCAGCCCTGCCGCAGGTCGCTGCCGCTGGGAGCCATCTCTGCGCCGATGCTGAAGGCCAGCAGCCAGAAGACATACGTCTGCCAGGCCAGCGGATCGACGTGCGTCAGCAACCGCCAGGCGCCGGTGAGCGTTGCGGCCGCCGCCGGGCCGACGCCCTCGGCAGTGAGGTCGAGGGCCGGGAGGGGGATACCCAGGAGCGAGCCCAGGGCGTGGATGCTGAGCGCACCCACCAGCAGCGGGGCGGCGCACGAGAGCGCCGCCGACAGCGGACCCCAGTGCAGCGGCGACCACGGCGGCCCGGCCTCCACGTAGCCGCGCCCCTCGGGGTCAGACCAGCACGTTGCGAGGCCGCGGACGCGGTAGCCACTGAGGAGATAGGCGGCGGCGTGACTGACCTCGTGGAGTAGATTCCCGGGGAGGCGGAGAAGATTGATCAGACGCCGGCCGGCGGGTCGGGCGCTACGGGCGGCCAGGGTCCGCATCACGTACCCGAACAACACGCCCCGCGACAGCCAGAACAGCGCGACAGCCTGCGCGATCACGATGGCCAGTCCGAGGATGAGAGCACCCGGGGTCATGCGGGCATTATAGCACAACCAGGGGGCCTCACCCCCGGCCCCTCTCCGGAGCAGAGAGGGGCGATGGTGATCGGAGGTTCGGAGCATGAAAGCAACGGTTGTGGGAGCCGGGAACGTCGGCGCCACCACGGCGGAGTACCTCCTTCGCGAGGGGCTGGCGGACGTGTACATGGTGGATGTGGTCGAGGGGCTGGCGGCCGGGAAGGCCCTCGACATGGCGCAGGCGGCGCCAGTGCTCGGCCACTCCTGCCGAGTCAGCGGGGGCACGGAGTACGGCCCGGCCGAGGGGTCCGACCTGGTGATCATCACCGCGGGCATCGCCCGCAAGCCCGGCATGTCGCGCGAGGACCTGCTGAAGATCAACGGCGGGATCATGGCTCAAGTGGCCCAGAACCTCTGGCACGCGTGTCCCAACGCCGTCGTGATCGTGGTCTCCAACCCGCTGGATGTGACGACGCACATCTTCCACGAGACCTCGGGCTTCCCCACGCACCGTGTGATGGGCATGGCCGGCGTGCTGGACACGGCGCGCTTCCGCACGTTCATCGCCCGGGAGGTCGGCGGCTCGGCCGAGGACGTCTCGGCGATGGTGCTCGGCGGCCACGGCGACTCGATGGTGCCCCTGGCGAGCCAGGCGAGCATCTCGGGGGTGCCCCTGACGCACTTCCTCGACGACGACACCATCGCCCGGCTCGTGCAGCGCACCCGAGACGGCGGCGCGGAGATCGTGGGCTTGCTGAAGACGGGTTCGGCGTTCTACGCTCCGGCGGCCTCGACGGTGCAGATGGCCTCGGCGATCCTGCGAGACGAGAAGCGGCTGCTGCCCGTGTGCGCCCACGTGAACGGGCAGTACGACCTGCGCAACCTCTTCCTGGGCGTGCCCGCGCGGCTGGGTCGGCGCGGCGTGGAGGAGGTCGTACCGGTCGAGTTGACCGCCGATGAGCTGTACGCTCTGCACGAATCGGCCAAGCACGTGCGCTCGGCCATCGAGACGTGGAACGCGCTGAAGGGGACCTTGTAGGAGCGGTCCCCGCCGCGACGCCGTTACCAGGCCAGGGGGGACGGTCCATGCGTCATGCTCCGCTGCGAGGGAGCATGGCTCGGACAGTCCCCAACGGCCGACCCGAGACGGTTTCCATGCGCACCATCGACTTCGAGAAGATCGCTTCCGCCATCGCCTCGGCCTGCATCGAGGCGAACCTCCGCCTGCCGGCGGAGGTGACCGCGGCGCTGGAGGACGCGCTGGCGCGGGAGACAAGCGCGCGGGCGCGAGCGATCCTGCAGGACATCCTGCGGAACGCGGAGCTGGCGCCGCAGACAGGCTTGCCGCTGTGCCAGGACACGGGCCTCGCCGTTGTGTTCGCGGAGCTGGGTCAGGAAGTCCGGATCGCGGGCGGAACGCTGGCGGCGGCGGTGGACGAGGGAGTACGGCGCGGCTACGCGGACGGCCTGCTGCGCAAGTCGGTGCTGGCCGACCCGCTGGATCGCGCGAGCAATACCGGGGGAAACACGCCGGCGGTGTTGCACGTCTCGCTGGTTGCCGGCGAGGGGCTGGAACTGACGATTGCGCCGAAGGGCGGCGGGTGCGAGAACGCCAGCGCGGTGTGGATGCTCACCCCGGCGCAGGGACGGGCCGGGATCATCGAGGCCATCGGGGCGCGGGTCCGCGAGGCCGGAGGGCGCGCGTGCCCCCCGCTGGTGCTGGGGGTGGGGTTGGGCGGCTCGTTCGAGCAGGCGGCCCTTCTGGCGAAGCGCGCCGCCGTGCTGCGTCCGCTGGGGCAGCCTGCCGACGACGAGGGCCTGGCGGCGCTGGAGGCCGATCTGCTGGCGGCCGTGAACGCCACGGGCATCGGTCCGATGGGGCTGGGCGGGCGCACGACGGCCCTCGCCGTGCACGTCGAGTCCGCCCCATGCCACATTGCGAGTCTGCCGCTCGCCCTGAACGTGCAGTGCCACTCCGCGCGACACCGGACGGTGGAGCTGTGACCAGCGCGCATGACGAGCCTCGCCTGTTGACGACGCCCCTGACCATCGAGGCGGCAAGGTCCTTGCAGGCCGGTGAGGCGGTGCGGATCACGGGCGAGATCTACACGGCCCGCGACGCGGCCCATCGGCGACTGATGGACCTGCTGGAGGCCGGCGAGCCCCTCCCCTTGCCGCTGGAGGGAGCGGTGATCTACTACTGCGGGCCGACGCCGGCGCCGCCGGGGCGCCCGATCGGCTCGGCCGGGCCGACAACCTCCTCACGGATGGACGCCTACGCGCCGCGGCTCCACGCGCAGGGCGTGCGCGCGACCATCGGCAAGGGCCCCCGGAGCCCCGGGGTGCGCGCCGCCCTGCAGGAGCACGGCGCCGTGTACCTGGTCGCGGTGGGGGGCGTCGGAGCCCTGCTCGCCGAGCACATCACGGCGGCCGAGCTGGTGGCGTTCGAGGAGCTGGGCGCGGAGGCGATCCGCAAACTCACGGTCAGGGACTTCCCCGCCATTGTGGCCTACGATGCCCACGGACGCAGCGCGTTCGCGGGGGAGTGACCCCGCTCAAGGAGCGATCATGTCCGCGGCAACGCTGGAACGCACGTTGGTGATCGTCAAGCCGGA
>VGFB01000075.1 GCA_016869015.1 Armatimonadota bacterium | reverse complement strand
CGCCGGCGGAGATCCGACGCTGGCACATCGAGGACTACGTGGTCATCTACCGGCCCGACATCGACTCCCGCCCTCAGAAGCAGGACCACGGCGGCTTCCGGTTGTCGTGGGAGTTCCGCGACATCGCGGCCGGACCGGGCGGCTACGAGCACAGCTTCGATCTGCCCATGTACTTCATGCCCTATGCCGGGACGCTCCGCGAGGCCCTCCGCGAGTTCCAGGTCTGGGAGGCCGACCTCACCGAGGAGACCCCTCCACTGCCGCCCTCCGCCACCGACGGCTACTGGACCCCGTGGATGGGCATCGGCCCGGGCGAGCGCGCCCTGCGGATGGCCCGCTATCACCCGCGCGAATTCGCGAGTTGGATCCCCGGCGCGCCCGGCGGATGCTACGGCCATCGGGACGGGCACATGTGGGGCGCGATGACCCTCCAGATGAAGGGCATCCGTGTCGATCCCCTGGCCGAGCGGGCGCTGCTGCGGGACAACGCCATCCGGATGCTCCACTTCTTCGTCGAGCGCGCCAACGACCGCGGGGCGCCCCCCGACATGAGCATGTGGCGCGACTTGGCCGCTCGCCTGCCGAACCCGGACGACTACTTCACCCACGTGTTCTGCCAGTATTGGGAGTACCGCCTGGGCGAGTTTCGGCGCCTGATGACCTCGCCCCATCTTACCGCTGACGAGAAGGGCCAGGTCTACCTGGCCCTGCAGCGCGCGAAGAACGTCTTCAGCCCCGAGGCGCCGGGGTCATGGACGAAGCTCACCCCCGACGGCGGCTACTGGTTCGACTATATGGACTTGCCGCTGTGGGAGGAGAACCGCTGGGTCATCAACACCCACACCACCAGCGTCGGCGTCGCCGGCCAGTTCTGGTTCCTGGCGCGCGAGAGGCACGCGGAGGCCGACGCGGAGTGGTGGGCGGGTGTCTTTCGGCACGGCGTCGACGGCCTGCTGTACGCCCTGGGGCAGGACTGGATGTGGTTCGCCGATGCCCACGACCCGAACGAGTTGCGGTATGCCACCCGGGGCGGCGGACCCCGGAGCTACCACGGCTACATGGTGACGGCGTGGATGCCCGAGGTCATCCGCACCGCCATCGCGATGGACGGCTATCGGGTCGACGAGTTGGTCGCCTACTACGAGCGTATGATGGCGGCCCGCTACCTCGCGGACGACGCCACGACGCTCGAGCAGGCCCGCGACTTCCTGAAGAGCATCGGGCGAGGAGGGTAGGTTCCATGCACAGGTCAGCCGGCGCGTTCATCGTGGCCGTGCTGTGGGTGGCGTGGCTGGCATCGCCGGCCCGCTCGGCCAAAGTCATTGAGCTGTGGAAGGTGCGCAAGGACCGTCCTCCCGAGACGGTCCAGCCCTCTTCGCCCGTCACGGACGACGCCCAGCCTCCCGACGAGGGGGCGCCCGCGCCGGACGAGTCGCCGACGCCCGACCCCTCCTCGGCGCGCTTGGCGGAGGTCCTCACCCAGGCCGCCGCTCGGTCCGGGCTGACCCTCACGGGCGAGGTGGCGGCCCTCTCGGCCGAGGCGTTAGCCCCGCCGCCGGCCGACGAAGGCGCCGAGGCGGCGGCCCCGCCCCCGGTCGAGCTGCCAGGCGTGTTGGCTACCGAGGCCGTGACCGACTACGACCTCGTCGCCCTCGCCGCGGCGGACTTCACACACCCCAAGGGGCAGACCATTCGCGCCGCCCTCGTGCAGATGCGCAGCCCGGCGGGAGCCTGGGGCCTCTTCTCGCGCAATCGCGGTGAGCAGCCCCTGGCGGGCCTCGCGCAGGCCGCCAGCTTCGGGCGAGGCTTGCGGCTGTGGAAAGGGCGCCACGCCGTGATCCTGGCCGGCGACCCGCCGGACCCGCTCGCCGATAAGGTCCGCCTGCCCAAGCTGGGCCGTGACATCGCGGCGCTGCTGTCCGGGGGCGGCGCGCCGCCGGAGATGGTCGGCTGGCTCCCAGGCGGCAACCAGCTGGCGCACAGCGTGGTCTACTTCCACGCCGAGGCGCCCATCGATTCCGACAGCCTCGGCCTCAGCGCTGATTCCGAGGGCGTCGCCGCCGAGTACCAGGTCGGAGACACGGTCTACGGCGCGCTGATCGTGCGTTACCCTGATGGCGAGGCCGCCCTCGCGGGGTGGCGGGCCTTCATGGCGGCGCGCCTGGGGGGCGATGCCGAGTCCGGGACGCCCGGCAGCCGTCGCACTGCGCCCGAAGCCGGCCGCTGGAACGGAACGCGCGCCAAGGGGCGTGTCTGCGCCTTCGTCGTGGGCGCCGGCACTCGGAACCAAGCCGAGACTCTCCTGGCCCAGGCCTTGGGCTCGGCTCATGACTGAGGTCCCACGCGGTTCCTGTGGGGCAGCTCACCAGCGCCCTCGCCGCTAGCCGCGCCGCTCCGACGCCGTCTGCCGCCGTAGGTCGGAGCGCTGCTCCGACGCCTTGCCGTTCGTAGGTCGGAGCTCTGCTCCGACGCCGTTCGCCGTTCGTAGGTCGGAGCGCTGCTCCGACGCCGTCTGCCGTCGCGGCGCGGGCTCGGGGTCTGGGGCCCACGGCCCCAGCGGGGCTTGGGGCAGAGCCCCGATGGCTCATGAATGACCCGGGCTATCCAATCTCGCCTGCAGCGAGACCGCCCATGTCTCCCCTGTCCGGCCTGCTGCTGGTCGCCGTGTTCCCGGGACCCCGGCTCGCCGCCGACCCGATCCCCAGCGAGGAGCGCGCTGCCGCGATGGAGCGGGAACGTCGAGCGTCCGTGGTGCTGTCGCGCCCCGACGTCGGTCTCTTCCCTCACTGCCGGGCGCGGGCCGAGCTGGACTCGCCCTCGTCTTCGGCGGAGGTCGTCTTTCTTGCGACGGACGCGGACAACTGTTACGTGGCGCGCGCCGTTCCCGACGGGGTCCTGCTCGCCAAGCGCATCGACGAGGGCGAGACGGTGATCGCCGAAGGCCCCTCGCACTGGTGGACGGGGCCGGGCGAGTACTGCCTGGAGGTCGAGGCGGTGGTATCCGATCGGGATGAACACGGTCCGGCGTGGTTCCTCAACACCGCGACCGTGCCGCCGCTGCTGCGACTGAGGGCGCGCGTTTGGCGGGCCGATGGGGAGCCCCCGGCGCGCTGGACCGTCAGCGCCATCGACGACCCGGTCATCCCGGGGCGGCGCGGCGAGCGATACTGGGACCCGGACCCGTTCGGCTCGAGCTCCGCGCGCTACCCCTTCGGGTCCCACTGCGGGTGGCGCGAGGCGCGCGGCGTCCGCTGGTTGGCCCTGGAGTGTTCCTCGCGTCCGCTCGTACCCCCGCGCTGCCCGCTGCTCGAGCCGATCTTGCGCATCCCCACGGGGGAGCGCGGCGGATGCTGGCTCGCCCTCGGCGACCTCACGGGCGACGGACGCCCGGACTTCGTCGTCGCCCGCAACGACAACCAGGCCGTCACCGCCCTCACCGCCTACGGGAGCGACGGTCGCGAACTGTGGCGCTGGGGCGAGGGCGGGGCGGCCGACATCGCCTACGACGTGCCCGCAACCGTCTACGACCTGGACGGCGACGGGCGCGCCGAGGTGCTCTGCAGCGTCCGCGGCTCGCTACTCCTGCTCGACGGCGAGACGGGCCGCGAGAAGGCGCGCTTCCCCCTGCCGGCGGGCCTCGACGTGGCCGACTGCCTGACCATCGCGAACCTGCGAGGCGGCGAGCGCCCGGCGGACGTGGTGCTCAAGAGCCGCTACGACCATCTCTGGGCGTGCGATGACCGGCTCAGCGTGCTCTGGGAGTGGGCGGGCAACACGGGCCACTGCCCGACCGCGCGGGACATCGATGGCGACGGCCGGGACGAGGTGCTCTGCGGGTACGCGCTGATCGACCACGATGGACGGGTGCTCTGGGAGCTCCCGCTCCCCGATCACGCGGACACCACGCGCCTGGTGCAGCTGGAGCCCGGCGGGCCGGTGCGCGCGGTGCTGGGCTGCGGAGGCGGGAGCGACATGGTGATCGCCTCTCTGGCCGGCGAGATCCTCCATCGACCGCAGCCGCCCCTCGCTGACTTCCACTTCCAGACGATCAACGTGGGCGACCTCCGCCGCGATCCGGCCGGCCGCGAGCTGATCGTCGATGATGGTTGGGCGCGCCCGGGCCGGGCGCAGCTCGCGCTCTTCGACGCGCAGCTGCGCCGGATCGGCACGTACTACTCGGCCTATCAGCGGTTCGCGCGGCTGGTCAGCTGGGGTGGGCTGGCGCGGATCGTGATGCCCGCCGACGGCGCCATCGTGGATGGACGGGGCCGCGCAGTCGCCCGCTTCGTCGACCCGCCGCCGTTCGGGGGCCCGGGGGCGGAGTCGCCCATGGCGCGCGTGGCGGACATCGACGGCGATGGTCAGGACGAGGTCATCCTCTACAACGCCGAGCAGATCGTCGTCTACCGCAATCCGAGTCCGCCCAGCCCGCAACCCGCCGTGCAGGAGCGCCTCTACAACTTCACCTACTACTGATGGAACCGGGGGACAGGCGACCTCGCCTGTCGCCATCTGCCGCCGTAGGTCGGAGCGCTGCTCCGACGCCGTCTGCCGCCGTAGGTCGGAGCGCCGCTCCGACGCCGTCTGCCACCGTGGGTCGGAGCGCCGCTCCGACGCCGTTCCCGTCGTAGACGCCGCATCACGTTCGAAAGGACCCGCCATGCCCACCCTCACCTCCGACTTCCTCGACTTCGCGCGCGACAAACGCGCCGATCTGCTCGGCATCGCGCCGATCGAGCGCTTCGACGACGTGCCTGGCGACCACCATCCCACCTCGATCTTCCCCGAGTGCCGCAGCGTGGTTGTCGTCGGCAAGCGTATCACCCGCGGCACGCTGCGCGGGATCGAGGAGGGGACCCAGTTCGACCTCTACGGGCAGTACGGCCTCGCGTGGCTGGCGGATCGGATGCTCGCGATCACCACGATCACCCTCGCCACGTGGTTGGAGGATCAGCGCTTCGAGGCCTGCCCGATCCAGGACCTGTCCCCGGAAATCCCCCCCTCCGGAATCGCGGTCCGTCCCGACCTTCCGGCGCCGAACGTGATGATCGACGTGCGCGCCGCCGCGGTGCGCGCGGGGCTGGCCGAGATCGGCTATTGCGGAGAGGTCCTCACCCCCCAGTTCGGCCCCCGCCAGCGGTTTCAGCTCATCCTCACCGACGCGCCTCTCGAGCCGACGCCGATGCTCGCCGAGCCGGTTTGCGACCGGTGTAGGGCGTGCATGGAGAGCTGCCCCCTGGGCGCGTGGGACGCCGCAGGCGACGTGTCGATCACGCTCTCCGGCAAGACGATGGCGGTCGCCGGGATCGACTACGCCCAGTGCCGCCAGTGCCGGAACGGCGCGCAGCCCAACCCCCACCATCCGGCCGGACGCCCGGACCGGCTGGGAGCGTTGTGCGTCCGCACGTGCGTCGCGCATCTGGACGAAACCGGTCGCCTGCGGAACGCGTTCGTCACCCCGTTCCGCAAGCGTCCGGTGTGGCATCGATAGGGGCAGAGCGTGCTCTGCCCAAGGGTGGCGGCCAGGGACACCCGTCAGACGGTCCGACACAGGGCGACGATGCCGCGCGAGGAGCGAGATCGCCGACCCCCATCTCGGAGCTTACATATGCCCCAGACCATCACCAAGCAGCAGATCATCGACACCGCCCTTCGCCACGGCCTCGATCTCGTCGGCGTGGCGAACATCGAGCGCTTCGCCGGCGCGCCCGAGCGCATGCACCCGGCGAGCCTCTTCCCCGAGTGCCGTTCGGTGATCGCCGTCGCCCGCCGCATCCTGCGGGGCAACTGGCGCGGCATCGAGGAGGGCACCTACTGGCCGACCTACACCTACTTCGGCTACCACGGCCTGCTGAACAGCTTCTTCATCCCCGTGGGCGTCTATGAGACCGCCTGCTTCATCGAGGATGCGGGCTGGGAGGCCGTGCCGTATTACCCGGGTGTACCGGAGACCCAGCCGCCCGACCCGCCGATCCGCCCGGGCGCCGTCGCCCCGAACGTCCACTTCGCCATCCGGCTCATCGCCACAGCCGCCGGTCTTGGCGAGCCCGGCTGGGCCAAGGTCTTCCTCACGCGCAAGTTCGGCCCCCGCGTTCGGCTGGCAGCGATCCTGACCGACCTGGAGTTGGAGCCCGATCCTCTCGTCGAGCCGGGCTCCCTGTGCGACCGCTGCATGAGTTGCGTGCAGGGCTGTCAGGCCAACGCGATCCCTCATCAGCGCGAGGGGAAGACCGTGCGGGTCCGGATCGAGGACAAGGTCTACGAGTGGGGCGACGTGCAGATGGGCCGCTGCACGCTCGGGTTCCACGGCGGCGACCCCCAGGTCTCGCCCTTCCTGCACCAGTCGATGCCCGGCTGGGAGTTCGACGTGACCCTCCAGGACATGACTGAGGACCGGGCGTACAAGCTCTGCTGGCCCTTCTCCCTCGGCTCCTGGCGCCGCACCGAGGAGGACCCCTCCGGTCACCTTGTCGACGGCCACTGGCAGATCGCCCACTGGGGCGGCGGCGCGGGGGCGGGCAGCTACGGCATCGAGGGCTCCCGCGGCTGCATGAGAAGCTGCTTCGACCATCTCGAAGCCAAGGGCGCCTGCGAGCAGACCTTCGAGAACGGCCGCTTCATCAAGCGCGACCGCTGGCTGCTGCCGAAGCGCTGCGGGGGGTAGGGAGGGCGCGGGACGCGCCTGGTTCAGGCCGTCGGCGACGTGCTGCACAAGGTCATCTTGGTGGACGGGGAGCAGCACAGCGTCCGGATCGAGCCGGACTTGCACGTGGGGGGCCACTGTGTGTTCTGTGAGACGCCCCCGGAGTGCGGGTCCCAGGGAGAGACGGTGAGGAAGCGCTGGCGATGATCGCGGACGCCATCGCGCTGCTCAAGGAGATGTACCGCGAGAACGGATGGCCGCTTGACGGCGAATGATCCTCTTCCGCGCAGGAGTCCCCCATGCCCCTCGCCCTGCTCGCCACCGGGATGCGTCAGCCCGAGCTTCGTGAGTACGACGACCGACCGCCCGGTCCGGGGGAGGTACTGATCCGCAGCGTCCTCTCAGCGGAGAAGCACGGGACCGACCTGCTCTTCTACCGGGGCGAATCGCCCTTCACCCACAAGACCTTTGACGGTGAGCACGGGCTCTTCATGCCGCGGGAGGGCGAGGCGCGGATCACCCCCGATGCCCCGATGCCTCTGGGCAACATGACCGTGGGCGTGGTGACGGAGGTGGGCCCGGAGGTTGCGGACCTGCCGGTCGGGACTCGCGTGTACGGTTACCTCCCGATCCGCGAGACCCACACGGTGAGCGCGCGGGCGGTCCGTCTCGCGCCCGAGGGGCTGACCGCAGAGATGCTGGTCTGCCTCGATCCCGCGCTCGTGGCCTTGCTCGGGGTGCGCGAGGGGCGGCTGCAGCTCGGCGACACGGTGGCGATCTTCGGGATGGGCGCCATCGGGCTGATGGCGGTGGGCCTCGCCCGCCTCGCCGGGGCGGCGCAGGTCATCGCCGTGGAGCCCCTTCCTCTGCGGGCCGAGTTGGCGCGGAGGCGGGGCGCCGACCTCGTGCTCGATCCGCGGGCCGATCCGGACGTCGGCCTCCGCATCCGCGAGGCGACCGGCATGGCGGGCGTCGACGCCGCGCTGGAGACCAGCGGCAGTCACGCGGCCCTGCACCACGCGATCCGCGGCGCCTGCTACGGCGGCGCGATCGTGACGGTCGCCTGGTACCACGGCGGCGCGGCGGCGCTTGAGCTCGGCGAGGAGTGGCACTTCAACCGCCAGACCCTCGTCTCGGGCGCGCGCCTGGAGAGCGTGCCCTACCGCGACCATCCCCGCTGGGATCCCGACCGCGTCGAGCGGACCGTGATCGACCTCTTCGCGCGAGGGCAGCTGGCTGCAGACGATCTGCTGCAGCCCCGGGTGCCGATCTCCGAAGCCGCCGAGGCGTACCGCCTGGTCGACGAGCATCCGGAGCGCTGCGTCAAGCTGGCCGTCGAGTACCGCTGACCCGCGCCGTGCGGGCAAGGGGCCGGGGGTGAGGCCTCCACCGCGCCGTCGCCGTGCGCCGTTGTCGTCCGTGCCTGCGGGTCGCCTGACCCGCGCCGTCGCCGTTGCCGTCCGCGCGTAGCGCGTCGGCCCGAAGGGCCGCTTAGTGCCCTGTCAACCGTGAAGCCTTGGGTCGTTCTCGCGTCCGGGAGGACAGGCATTCCTGCCTGTCCTCGTCCGGAACCCGAGGTCTGTGCAGACAGGCAGGAATGCCTGTCCTCCCGGGAACCCAACGAATGACGCTTGACAGAGCACTAGCCCGGATCATTCACGAGGATGAGAGGAAGGAAAGCCGGAGAGACGAGGAAATGGGCCTGTGGTAAGCAGAGCGCGTTTCCAGGAGGCCTCTCCGGCGATGACAGAGCGTTCCGCAGAGCAGCTGGTGTTTCCTGCGTTGATCGGCAAGCCGGTGGTGGTGGAGTTCACGGCGCCGGAGGCGAGTTCGGACAGCGGCTGGCTGCTGCTGCAGGAGGCGGATCGGCGGTTGGGGTTGACGCGGCGGTTGGCGGCGTGCCTGCACGATGGACGCGAGCCGGGGAAGGTGCGCCATGATCTGCAGACGCTGGTGCTGCAGCGGGTGCTGCAGATCGCGGCGGGGTATGAGGACTGCAATGACGCGGATCGGCTGCGGAGCGATCCGGTGCTGAAGCTGTGTTGCGGTCGGCGGCCGGAGGAGTGGGACCTGGCGAGTCAGCCGACGCTCTCGCGGTTCGAGAACGGAGTGGACTGGAAGGAGTTGCGGGCGCTGCGGGAGGCGCTGGTGCGGCTGTTCATCAGCCGGCAGAAGCGGCCGCCGCGCGAGATCGTGATCGACCTGGACAGCACCGACGACGAGGTGCACGGGCATCAGCAGCTGCGGCTGTTCAACGGGTACTACAACGAGTACTGCTACCTGCCGCTGATCGTGACCGCGCAGGCCGACGGCGGTGCGTACTGGCCGCTGTTCAGTTGGCTGCGACCGGCGGTGCATGGGGATCGGTTCCAGGCGGCGACCTTGCTGCTGGGGGTGCTCCGCAAGCTGCGGAAGGCGTGGCCGAACACCCGGCTGATCGTGCGCGCCGACAGCGGCTTCCAGGGGGAAGACCTCGCTCGGCTGTGCGAGGACGAGGGCGTCGAATACGTGATCGGAGTGGCCCGCAATCCGCGCCTGGAGGTCGAGATCGCGTGGCTGATGGAAGCGGCCCACGATCTGCATGAGCTGTCGGACAACCCGTCGGTGCAGCTCTTCAGCGGGTTTCACTACCAGGCCGGCTCCTGGCGGCGAACGCGCCGGGTCGTGGGCAAGGCCGAGATCACACCCGAAGGCGAGAACCGGCGGTTCGTCGTGTACAACCTTCGGGAAGGCGCGCCCGAGGAGGTGTACAAGTTCTACGCCCAGCGCGGCGAGATGGAGAACCGGATCAAGGAACTGAAGCTCGCGATCAAGGTTGATCGCACCAGTTGCCACCGGTTCCTGGCGAACGCCTTCCGCGTGATCCTGTATACGGCGGCCTACATCCTGTGGGTCGCGTTGCGCGAGTGTCTCGCGGGCACCGAATTGGCGCAGGCACAGGTCTTCACCTTACGCGAGCGGCTGATCAAGGTCGCGGGCTTCGTGACCGCGAGCGTGCGGCGCGTCCTGATCCGCTGTCCGGCAGCGTACCCGTGGCCCAGGCTCTGGTTCCAGATACGCGAACGCCTGGCCTGAGCCACCGCCGCACCGACCGTCTACATCGCGAACAAGCGTCGCGCAGGGCGGCGCACGCCTGCCCGTCCGCCGACGGGCTCCGGCAAGCCTGAACACACGGCTCTCAGCCGCGCCGTGGGATCGTTCGCGCCGGCCCGGACGCCACCACCGCCCGATCAGGGCTCACACACCGCCCCGGTCAGCCAACGACCGAGGCTTCGTGAATGATCCGGGTTAGCGTGTCGGCTGGGGCATGTCAAGTTCGGTGCCGCCGGGTGTGACCACAGAGAGCCGGTGGGTCGGGGCAGTGTGGTCGTCAGCCCCGCAGGGGCGACTGGTGGCTAGCCAGGGGCGAAGCCCCTGGATTCCCGGCCCCCCAACCCTCCCCGCC
>VGFB01000074.1 GCA_016869015.1 Armatimonadota bacterium | reverse complement strand
AGGCCCGCAAAGCGAGGGGAATGCCTGACGACTGAGAACGCCGGCCCATGAATGATCCCGCTCCAGTCGTCGAATATCGACGAACGCCTCGCGGAGTGGAAGCAGATCTTCAATAGGGCTGACTAACAGTCTATCGTGACCATTATATGGCTCTAGCATCGGCTCGTCAAGGTGTTTCGCGTCAGAGACGAGGCTCTTGCGATAGCTCGCGCCGTGCAGGTGGGTTGGCGCCGGTCTGACGGCGAGCGGGGTCTCGCCAGCGGTCGCGGGCGGTTGTCGGGAGGCGCCGAGCGTTCCGTCAGGACGCGAGTCGGACGGTGCGCCGCATTCGCTCGCTCCGGCCCTGCTCAATCATCGCGACGGCTCCGGCCAGCATCACCGTCAGCCCCAGGCCGACATGGACTTCGACCTTCCCGATCCCCCGGATCGTCACATCATCCAGCAGCAGGTGCTGCTTCAGGCGGCTGTTCACTCGCTCCGCGGCGGTGCGCTCCTTGTACAGCTTCTCGAACGTGCGGCTCTCCCGCCAGACCCCGGGCCAGCGGCGCGGGTCCTCCCAGCAACTGATCTTCACCGTGCGCCCGTACGCCGACGGCGTTCCGCAGCCGCCGCAGAAGGTGCAGGTGGGCGGATGCTTCCCGACCTTCGCCGGACAGCGCCATTTCAGCACGTGTCCGTCGCGGCCCCAGTACCGCATCTTGTGGCCGCTGGGGCAGATCGGCGTCCCCAGCTCCGTGCAGCAGCACTCCGCGCTCTGGTCGATCGCATGCAGGCCCCATCTGTTCCGCGACCCGGCTGGGCGGCACTCCAGTCGGGCTACGCCCTCCCTCCGTGCCGCCCCAGCCGAACCCCCCACGCTACCTGCCCCCAAGGGGGCATACACAACCAACAGAACGTCACTCAACTGTATCCCCTGGTCGGCTGGCAGGCGTCGGGCGTGAACGTGGAGAAGCGTGCCCTCGTCCAACGAGACGGACCGCTCGTAGCGGCGGCGGGCGCCCGGCCTGCTGCCCATGAGGGAGGCTTTGCGTGTCAGCACGTCAGTGGGTCGTTCTTGTGGTGGCTTGCGTCTTGCCGCTGGTGATCGGGTGTTCGGGCACCAATGGGGTCGGTCCGCCGCCGGCGCCCGGTCTGGAGTTCGTCTTCGACCGCGTGCTCGGCGCGACGGGCAGCGGCGACGGGGAGTTCGTGGCGCCGAGCGGCATCGGGGCCGATGCCGCGGGCGCGCTGTATGTGGCTGACACCGGCAACCATCGGATCCAGAAGCTCGACGCCGACGGTGCGTTTGCGTTCGCCATCGGCGGCGAGGGAAGCGAGGCGGGCCGGTTCCGCAGCCCGGCAGCGGTGGCGGTGTCCGGGTCGTCGGTGTATGTCGCGGACACGGGCAACCTGCGCCTCCAGGTGTTCACCGCCGACGGCGGATTCGTGCGCGAGTTCGGCTCGCGGTGGCCCGAGGGCGGGTCCTTGCGGGAACCTCGCGCGCTGGTTGTGGGCACGAGCGCGGTCGCCGTCGCCGACGGGCAACAGCACCGCGTCGTGGTCTACGACATGGACGGGAACGTCGTCCGCACCCTGGGGGCCCTCGGGAACGGGGACGGCGAGTTCCTGGCCCTCCGGGGGCTGGCCCTGCTCGGCTCGACGCTGTACGCGGTCGACGCCGATCGCGGCGACATCCAGGCCTTCGACCTCGGCACGGGCGGATTCCTGAAGACGCTGGGGCGGATGGGTTCCGATCTGGGCGAGCTGCGTTCCCCGACGGCGCTGGCGGCCGACGGGTCCGGCCTGTGGGTGCTGGACAACGGGAACGCTCGCGTTCAACTGCTGGCGACGAGCGGCGCGACGCAGGCAGTGGTTCGGCCCGCTCGGACGGCTGCGGGCTCGTTGGTGACGCCCTCGGGCATTGCGGCGTGGCGCGGGGGATTTGTCGTGGCTGACACCGGGCAGGACCGGCTGGTGAGCTTCAAGCCGAAGCCGGACTCCTAGACGTCGTCGGCCCGGCGACCGCGCACGACGGCGCTGATGCGGGCGTGCTTGTAGCAGAGGTACGATCCGGGCTCGGCCGGCTCCATGCAGGCCGCACAGCGGCGGATGCCCCGGCCGCGACCGGTCACGTGCTTGAACGCGTCCCAGACCATGTTGATCAGCAGCGAGCCGGTGGCGACGGCGACGCCCGCGGCCACGCTGAAAAGCAGGACCTCCGTCGGGCTGAAGCTGTACCCCAGGATGCTCATCGCCTCGCCCCTGACCGGATGGATGGAATGGCTCCACTGCCCGTCTTACCACAGTGGCCCCAGACACGGGCACACAAGACTATGCGAACAACATGTGACTTAGGTCAGTTTGACGCAGCGAGCCGATGGGGCCCCAGATCCCGTCCAGGAGGTAGTCGACCGCCAGGTCGCGCGGGAGTTTCCGGCGCATCGGGTCGGCCCGGCACCAGAGCCAGCGGGCGAGGGCGAACTGAGTGAGAGGGCGGAGGGCGTGAGCGGCGAGGCCCATGGCCTCCCGGTAGCCCCTCAGGAAAGCCGCGGTTCGGGGGGGCGACAGCTCGAACGGCTGCGTGAGCGAGCGGATGTCGCTCGGGTCCAGCGGCGCGGAGCGAACGCCCGCAAAGAAGATCACCCCGTCGGCAACATCCACCAGCCACGGTTGCCGCGTGGCCCAGTCCAGGTCGAAGATGCCGCAGATGCGGCCGGCCTCATCGTAGCGGACGTTTCCCGGATGCCAGTCGCCATGCACGGTGAGCTGCCCACAGGCGGCGTAGGTCGCCTCGGGGAAGATCGTAGCCAACTCCTCGGCAACGGCGAGCAGCGCGAGGACCTCCTCGCGTGCCGCCTTGGGGGCGCGGCCGGCCCGGGTCGGCTCGTGGCGGGCCGCCAGTTCGCCGAGCGCCCACTGCAGCGCCTCGATCGTCTGGGCCGGGTCGTGGTAGCGTGGCCAAGCCTTGCCGGGGGGCGGGTCAAAGTCCTTCGTCGCCGCATGGAACCGCGCGAGCGCCCGGCCGGCCTCGCGGACCTGGGCCTCGGACGTCGCGTCGTGCGGCCCGCCGGGCAGGTAGGGGTGCAGCTCGTAGACGCCCTCCTCCGTGACCGCCCAGCGCCCGCCGGCCCGCGTCGGCAGCGGCAACGGTGTGCACAGGCCCTTCCGGGCGAGATGCTCCATCAGCGCGTGATCGTGGCGCAGCATCTCCGGCGCGGCATAGCGCGGATTGCGGCGCTTCAGAAACAGACGCCCGGCGGCCGTGTCCACCACGACCGCCGGGTTCGCCGTCCCTCCCCGCTCTCCGGGGAACCCAAGCAACTCGCCCACGTCCCAGTGGCCCAGGACTCGGAGCGCCTCCCCCTCGCCGATGCGCAGGTCCAGCATCGCTGGGCCCCTCACCCGACCTCGCTGATCTTCACCAGCCGTCCGTCGTCCTGCGCCGACAGGTTGGCGGCCAGCGTGACCGCGAGCGTCTTGAGTCCCTCCGAGTAGTCGCTGTGGATCAGGCTGCGGTCGCCCTTGATGGCCTCGATGAAGGCCACGTCCTCGCCGAGGTAGCCGTCAGCTGTCTGTTCGATCTCCTCCGTGCCCGCCGCGCTCGCGCACGTGAGCCGGTTCCATGCGATCTCCAGCGTGAAGCCCTTGGCCATGACCCGCAGGCTGCTGCGGCCCCAGCCCTCGAGGATGCAGGTGTTGGAGATGTTGCCGAGGGCCCCTGAGGCGAAGGTCACGTTCACGGTGCCCACGTCCGGGATGTCCAGGTTCTCCACGTCCTGCAGCGCCCGCAGCGCGTAGAGCGCCTGCACCGACTCGATCTCGCCACACAGATACCGCGCCATGTCGACGATGTGCGTGGTCTGCTCGACGAGCTGCCCGCCGCTCTCCGCCATCACGCGCCACCACGCCACCCCCGGCAGCCCGCCCCAGAAGTCCCCGTGCACCAGCCCGATCGTCTTGTCGGCGAGCATCTCTCGCGCCTTCATCACGTGGTCATCCCAGCGGTACTTGTACGCCACCACCGTGGCGAGATCTTTGGCCTTCACCCAGGCCTCGACCTGGCGCGCGGTCGCGATGTCCACCGCGATGGGCTTCTCGATCAGGAAGGGCAGCCCGGCCTCGCACACGGGCCCCTCAACGGCCTCCCCGTGCGCGAAGGGCGGCGTGCAGATCACCGCGCCGTCGAGCTTCGCCTCGTCAACCATCGCCTGGACGCTCGGGTAGGCCCGGCCGCCCCACTTCGCCGCCGAGGCCTCCGCGCGATCCGCCTGTACGTCGAAGTGCCCTGCCGCCTCGACGCCTTCCAGCCCTGTCAGCCGCTCCATGTGTCCCTGCGCGATCCCGCCCGTGCCGATGAAGCCCAGTCTGATGGCCATTCACCAACCCTCCCGGGTCCTATGCGTGTCGACGCCGACGGTCGGCACGTTCCTCCGCGCGCGACCTTCTCCTCCCGGGAAGGGACGCGCCGCCCGCAGCAGGAAGGTCAGCCGACCCTGAGGAGGGTGCCACCATGCCATCCCGTCCCCGCATCTCTTGGCTCGCCGTGCGGCACATCAACCCGTGCATGGATGAGGGCCGACCGACGCTCGAGGAGATCATCGAGCAGGCCTACGTCTTCGGGCTGCGGCACATCGAACTGTACCGCGGCTTCTTCGCCTCGCGCGACGCTGAGTACGTCCGGCACATCCGCGATGTCCTCGATCGGAACGAACTGCAGGTGTCGCAGATCACTTGCGCCCCCGACTTCACCCACCCAGACCCCTCCGTTCGCGAGGCCGAGTACGCCGAGATGGTCGAGTGGGTCGCGACAGCCCGCGTGCTTGGCTCGGTCGGCGTGCGCGTCACGGCTGGCTGCGTCCACGAGGGCGTCGCGCGTGAGGACGCCATCCGCTGGGCCGTCGAGGGCCTCTCGCGCCTCGGCGACCACGCCGAGCCGCTGGGGGTGAAGCTGGGCTTCGAGAACCACTATCGCGACAAGCGCTGGACGAGCAACGACTTCTGTTTCCACACCGCCGAGTTCCTCGACGTGTTCGCGGGCCTGCGCGACACGCCGGTCGGCGTGAACTTCGACGCCTCGAACCAACTGATGACCGGCGAAGACCCTTTGCCCGTGCTGGAGGCCGTGAAGCACAGGGTCTGGCACATGCACGCCTCCGATCGCCGCCCCGGCGAGTACACGCACACCGTCATCGGTGAGGGCGCCGTGGACTTCGACGCCCTCTTCCGCTGCCTGGCGGACATCGGCTACGCAGGCTTCATCAGCCTCGAGGACGGCCAAACCGAGGGCGACGCAGGAACCCAACGCTCGCTGCGGTTCGTGAAGACGAAGGTCCTGGAGCACTGGAGGTAGGCGCGCCCCATGCCCAACACGATGCTTGCGGTTGTGAAGTACGGCCAGGAGGACGGGCAGGTCGAGCTGCGTGAGGTCCCGGTGCCGGAGATCGGGCCCGACGACGTGCTGCTGGAGGTGGCGGCGGCCGGGGTGTGCGGCAGCGACATCGAGTTCTGGCGGCACTCGATCACCTTCCCCATCCGCACGCCCGTCATTCAGGGCCACGAGTTTGGCGGCGTCGTCGCCGAGGCGGGGGAGAGGGTGACGGACTGGCGCGTGGGCGACGAGGTCGTCAGCGAGACTGCCGCGTTCATCTGCGGGAAGTGCCGGCTCTGTCGGACGGGGCACTACAACCTCTGCCGGGAGCGCCTCGGCTTCGGGTACGGGCTCGACGGCGCCTTCGCGAAGTACGTGCGCGTGCGGCAGGGGCTGCTGCACCGCAAGCCGCCCGAGGTCTCGTGGAACGCCGCCGCCCTCACCGAGCCGACCTGTGTCGCCTACAACGCCCTCGTGGTGCAGAGCGAAGCGCGTCCGGGGGAGCCGGTGGCGATTCTCGGGCCCGGCGCGATTGGGCTGCTCTGCCTGCAGGTCGCGAAGGCCCTCGGCGCCTCTCCGGTCCTCATCACCGGCACCACCGTCGACGCGCGGCGCCTGGACCTCGCGCGCAGGCTCGGCGCGGACCACGTGGTGAACGCGCAGGAGGTCGACCCGGTCGAGGTCGCTCTTGACCTGACCGGCGGCGAGGGCATCCCGCTGGTAATCGACGCGGCGGGGAACTCCGCGACGATCCGGCAGAGCCTGGACATGGTCGCGCGGAACGGGCAGATCACGAAGATCGGCTGGGGCAAGGAGCCGGTCGGGTTCTCGCTGGATCCCATCGTGGCGAAGGCGGTGCGCTACCAGGGCACGTTCAGCCACACCTGGCCGATGTGGGAGGCCGTGCTGGAGATGGTGCGGGCGGGGCGGCTCGACCCGGAGGCGCTCGTGACCCATGAGCTCCAGCTTCGGGAGTGGTTGACCAGCTACGAGCTGGTCGAAGCGCGGCAGGCGGTGAAGGTCGTCTTGCGACCCGAGTAGAAAACCGTGGGGTTGGCCGTCCATGACTGCTGTCGTCGTCAGGGGAGAGGGAAGATGAACGAACGCACCATCAACACGCTCCAGTACCTCATGTTCCAGGTGGAGCCGCACGACTACGCGGAGGAGCTGGAGGCGGTCCGCAAGGAGCAGAGGGCGATCCACGCCGCCGGCGATGAGGCGCTGAAGGCCGAGGCGGCCGACCTGCTGGCCGAGAACGCCGTGGACATGCAGTCGTACCTCGCCGATTGGCACCTGAAGTCGAAGCAGCGGCATCCGGACACGGCGCTGTCCGACGCCGACCTGCAGGGAGAGGTCGAGAAGAGCCTGGCGCTGCTGGAGGAGCTGGGGGAGTCGCAGCGCGCCGCCGCGGCCAAGGCCAAGGCGGAGGGCGTCAAAGCGAGCAACCTGCTGAAGCTCGCCCGGGGCGCCGACGCTGGGACTCATAACACGCGTTGGGGCAACGACTACGCGTCGGGGTTGCGGGATTCGATGCAGAAGGGCGCCATCCTCGTGACCACCAATCCGGTGTTGGTGGGGGTGGCGGCCAAGGAAAACCCGGCCATGTGGCTGCCGGTGCGTGACCGGGTGCGGGCCGACAACCCGTCGGCGGGGCCGGTCGAGATCACCGCGCTGATGACGATCAAGGTCGTGGTGCAGAACGCGCGGCTGCTGCGGCCGATCTGGGAGATCACCGACCGGAAGCTGGGCCTGGTGAGCTTGCAGCTCTCTCCGAAGGAGGCCTTCGACGAGGCCGTGATGATCGAGGGTGCGCTGGCGATCTACGAGCGCCTGGGCCAGGAGATCGGCGGCACGCCCAACACCGTGTTCAAGGTCCCCGGCACGAAGGCGGGAATCACCGTTGCCGGCGAGCTCACGAAGCGCGGGATCGGCGTGAACGTCACCGTGAACTACTCGCTCCCGCAGCAGATCGCCTTTGCCGGGGTGATTGAACGGAACAGCACCGCCCCGCTTTCCTTCCGTACGCAGATGGATGGGCGCGTCGACGACCCCATCGGCGAGGAGCTCAAGGAAGCCGGCGTCGCCGACTGGGAGGAGGTCAAGACCTGGGCGACGACCGCCATCCGTCAGCGGGAGTATCGGATGCTGTGCATGGAGCCCCGGGACGGCGGCCTGGGCTTCACCAAGAGCTTCTGTCTGGGCGCCGCGGGGCGCGGGCCGTGGAACATCTCTCGCTCCGTGACCGACGGTCCGGCGACGCTCTTCCTCACCATCTTCCCTCAGCGGCAGGTCGAATTCGACGCCGAGTCGCGTGAGATCAACCCGCGCGCGATCTGGGAACCGGTCGCTCCCGAGAAGCTCGCGACGCTGCTGCACAAGAGTCGCCTCTTCCGCCAGGCCTACGAGCCCGACGGGATGACTCCCGAGGAGTTCGATACCTTCCTGCCCACCCAGGCGACTCTCAAGCAGTTCAGTAAGGCCTACGACGACTTCGTCGCCTGGTGCGGCGGCGATGACGCCGCGCTGGGATAGCCCCTCCGTCAGACAGCGTCTCCCCAAGGCTCCCACCGGCCGCAGCTTCTCGTGAGCTGCGGCCGGTGTTTTCGGCGGTCGAGACCCGGAAGTGATGAACATCACAGAACTACTACAGGCGATAGGGTATAATTACTACAGATAGTAGTAGTAACCATCCTGGATCGGCGATCGGAGGAGACGACGATGAAACGGAACAGAGCCTTGATGGGCGTCGCTGTCGTGACGATGCTGTTTGGCGTTGTGTCCGTCGCCGCCGCCCGGGACTGGGACCAGTACTACGGGCAGCGCCCGAACCCTCAGGGGAACTTCACGAACAGCCAGGCCTGGAGCGCCAAGATCGTCGGCTTCGGTCCGGACTGGTTCGACGTGGTGCGGTATGGGGAGGCGATCCGGGTTCGGGTGAAGGAGGGCAACCCTCGGCTGTTCCTCGGCCAGTTCGTGAGAATGGTCCCGTTCGCCCGGGACGACGACGCGGAGATCGCGGAGCTTCGACTGCCGGATGAGGACTTCCGGCCCGTGGGCGTGGTACGCTACGTCGAGCGCTTCGTGCCCAAGGAGCGACCGTGGGGCCTCGGGTATGGCGGGAGCCAGTACGGGCCCGGCTGTGGCATGGAGCCTCGGGGCGTGGGCCCGCAGTACTGCCCGCCGGGACATCGCCCTGGCCAGCCCTTCCGCCAGCCTCCGATCCGCTACCAGGGCCACTGGGTACCTCGACGGTAACATCGGCGCCAACCATCACAGCACCCTTCGCAGCGCCTCCCACACAGGCCCGCCGCACCAGCGGCGGGCCTGTCGTCGCGTCAGGCTTCAGCCTCAGGCGGGAAGTAGGTGGAGTGCCGGATCGGGTCGGAGTACTTCATCTGCGGGCCGGGGAGCTGGATGGGGTTGCAGCCGCACATGAAGTGGCGGGCCGGCTGACCGACCTCGCGCTCCAGCTCGGCCCACATCTCCCGCGTTTCGGTGGACAGGAAGACTGGCACCCTCGGGTCGTGCTTCCGCACCTCCGCGATCAGGAACCGGTAGATTTCGGCCCGCACGTGGTGCGGGAACGGGGCGTGGGTCTGCTCGTTCATCTGCTCCTGGGCCGCCTCGGCTTCGGCCACGAACTCGGGGTCGAGGCGGTCGAGGCCGATCTGCTCCCTCACGCGCTCCAGCGGCATCCAGATCAGGACGCAGAAGCCGATGGTCTCGGGTTGGGTCCGCTCGAAGATGCGCCGGATCAGGGAGGCGTACTCCTCGCGCCAGCCGCGCACCGGAATCACCGGCTTGAACTTGAACCGGATCGGAATGCCCCACGCCTGGCACCTGCGGGCGGCCTCGATGCGCGCGTCGGGCGACGGCGAGCCGGGCTCGATCGTCTCGGCCATCGCGTCACACGCCATGCTCCACACGCCGATCAGCCGATCGCGGTTCGGCAGCTCGCCGATCCAGTCGACGTGGTCGCTGTTCGAGTGGAAGTAGCCGTACCGATCGTGCGCCGCGAGCTTCGCGAGGAAGGCCTCGAAGACGCCGTACTCGGGCTCGAGCGAGATGATGTCCGCGCCCCAGCCGATCATCCGGAAGCAGCGCTGCTCCGGCCGCGCGACGATCGTCGGCTCGATGACCCTCTCGGCGTATTCTCCGACGTTCGCGCCGAGCGCCAGGTACTTGCCGTACTTCCCGTCCCCGCAGTAGAAGCACCCGTGCGAGCAGCCGCGCATCACCCCGAAGTCGCGCGTGGGCCAGCAGACCATGTTCCGTTCGGTGTCGCTCTCGTAGGTGTGGAAGTCGCGGGTCGGGTCGATGTACCCGAGCAGGTCCGCGAGCACCCCGGCCGAGACACCCTCCGGCCGGCCGGCGATCAGGGGGTCCTCGTCGGCCGCTTCGCCTCCGCAGGTCAGGGAGGTGAAGACGAGCGGCCGCTGGTGCTCCTTCGGTACCCCCGGCTGCAGGTCGCCCCTCGGCCACGCCGCGAGCTCGCGGGCGACATCGTGCAGGCTGCCTTCATCCACGACCCGCACCGCGTCCAGGCTCCATCCCATCGCGTGGCACATCCGCTCCACGCGAGCCAGGGCGTCGGCATCCTGGCGCAGTGCATCCAGCATGTAGACCTGCGTGGGCTTGAGCGCGTACATGGAGAAGCCTCCCGAACAGAGCCGTGGCCCGGGTGTGTGCGGCATCGAATGGCGGTTCTCCTCCATACCAGCCGGAGGCTCGCGACGGGGGAGGTATGCCTGTTCCGCGTCCTTTGGGGCGCTATTGACAA
>VGFB01000073.1 GCA_016869015.1 Armatimonadota bacterium | reverse complement strand
TGGCCCAGCAGTCGGCGGACCAGCTGAGCGTGCCCGGTAGCCTGATGCTGCTGGCCGCGGGGTGGGTGCTGTACGCCGCGGTCTCCTGGCGGAGCGCTCAAGGGGGAGGAGTGCGGTTGTTCCTGGTCTGGTGGGCGACGATGACAGCCGCGCATGTCGGCCTCGGTCTCCTGCTGGGGCTGTTCCGGTCGGCGTTGGTAAGCGCGCCGACCGCCCCCGGCGGGCTGTCCTGGCCGGTCCTGCAGTGGGCTGCGGGCGCGTCACTGCCCCTCGGCGTGCTCCAGGTCGGATACGCCATCGGCATCTCGGCCGTGGCCTACGGAAACGGCGCCGCGCCTGCGGTCGAGCCGCCTGCAGCGCCACAGCCCCCGGCGGCCTCTCAGCCGGCGTCGCCCGCGCTGCAGGTCGCCCCGTCGGCCCCCAGGGCGCCGCACCTGGAAGTCTACGCGGCAGCTCTCGACAAGCTGCGGGCCGGCGATCCCGCGTCCCTCGTTCGCTTCGCCGCGCAGGCCGCGAAGTGCGAGGGCGGCCTGCTGGCCACTCGGCAGGGCGAGGTGGTGGCGGCTGTGGAGGTGCGCGACCTAGACGCAACGCGCGTGGCGGAGGTGCTGCCGAGATTGATGGCCGACCTGGAGCAGCTGGGAGACCCTGGCCGCTCGGGCACGACGCTCTTGCGCGCCGCCTTCGGGGGGTACGAGTTGCTGGCCGTGGGCGGGTCGCGGCTGATTGCCTGCCTGGTCGGGCCGCAGCCCGGCTCGCGGGACATCGCTGAAGTCGTGCTGCCGGTGCTGGTCAGTCGCGCCGAAGCGCTGGAAGCGCAGCCAGGGCGCGCTGCGGCCCCCGGCGTCGGCACGGACGGGGGAGCGCCATGAGCCTGCAACAACTGATTGACGGGGTAAGCCGTGTGACGGGGGTTGCAGCCGTGGCTGTCGTGGACTACGAGGGCATCCCGATCGAGATGCGCGCGGCCGTTGGGGCCGCCGATGCCGAGCGGCTGGCGGCCTGGGCCGCCGAGCTCGGCCGCCTGGCGGCGGAGACTGCGGAGTCCTGGGACGGTGGGCGCCTGCAACTCGCCCTCTTCGAGTCGTCGATGGGCTCCCTGATGCTGGCCGACCTGGGCCGGGGCTTCCTGGTCGTCTCCGGCGATCCCACGCTCAACACCGGGAGGCTCCGGCTGGAAGTCGAGAGGGCCGTCGAGCCCTTGAGGCAGTTCCTGGCCGCCGGTCTGACATCACGAGAGACGATGGAGCGCGCCGCCTCCGCTTGAGCGTCCCCCGCTCGGAGGAGAGCCGCGCACCGACAGGTTGTCCGGAGGGCCTGATCCGATGGCCTCAATCAACTACGCACAGCGCGAGATCACGTGCAAGATCGTCTACTACGGCTGTGCGCTCTCGGGCAAAACCAGCAACCTGGAGTACATCCACGCGAACGTCCCCGCGGTCGAGAAGGGGGGACTGGTCTCGCTCTCAACCCAGGGCGACCGCACGCTGTTCTTCGACTTCCTGCCGCTGGAGGTCCAGGACGTCGGCGGCTTCACCGCCAAGTTCCAGCTCTACACGGTGCCGGGTCAGGTCGTCTACAACGCGACCCGCCGCCTGGTGCTTCGCGGCGTCGATGGGCTGGTCTTCGTAGCCGATTCACAATGGTCGAAGGCCAAAGAGAACGTCGAGAGCTTCCAGAACATGCTCGACAACCTCTCGCAATACGGCTATGCGCTGGAGAGCATTCCGTACGTGCTGCAGTATAACAAGCGCGACCTGAGCCCGATCGCGCCCGGACACTACCTGGACTTCACGCTGAACCGTCGCCAGCGGCGGGTTCCCGTCTTCGAGACCTCCGCCACGGTGGGCACGGGGGTCTTCGACTGTCTGAACGCGGTGTGCCGACTGGTCCTGGCCAAACTGCGCGCGGCGTAGCGCGCTTCGCGGGCCGCCTGGGCGGTCCGGTGGAGGTGACGGGTTGGACATCCAGCCGGTGATCATCTACGAAGAGGACGCGCGCGACCTCGCGCAGCGCCTGGATGCCTTTCTCAAGGCGTCGCGGTCGAGTCTGGTCATCCTGATCGACCGCAGCGGTCAGATCATCGCCGAGCGCGGGTACTCGCGCAAACGGGACGCCGAGGAACTGGCCGCTCTGGCGGCGGCCGCGTTCGCCGCGACCGAGCAGGTCGCCAAGCTCATCGGCGAGGACTCGTTCAGCGTGCTCTTCCATCAGGGCGAGGAGCGCAACATCCACCTGTCGGTGGTCGGCGACACGGCACTCATGCTGACCGCCTTCGACGACCGGACGACGTTGGGCCTGGTCCGCCTGTATGCCGGTGAAGCGGCCCAGACCCTGTTGCCGGTGGTGCAGCGCATCCACGGCCGCAGCGTCGTGACGGGGCTGCCCGATATCGGCGAGCGACGGCTGTTCGGGAACGCGTAGTGGTCTGTCAGCCGTGATACCTGTGGTTACCGTTTGCGGTCGTGGGTCGGCTCATCAGAGCCGACGTCGTCCGGCATCGACCTGAAGGCTCGGTCGGCTCTGGTGAGCTGACCCACGACGACCGAAGGCTTCGCGGCTGACACGGCACTAGCCAACGAGCTCCGCCCGCTACGCCGGGCGCGAACCGGGAGACGATCCGTGGCGCTCCGCGGGACGTTCGAGGAGACCGAGCCGTCCGATCTGCTCCAGATCCTCGCTCTGGGCGGCAAGACCGGTGCGCTCACCGTGGTCGATCAGGGCCGCGCGACGCGCCTGGTCTTCCAATCGGGCGATGTCATCCATGCCGTGGATGGCGCACGCCGAGGCGAGGAGGTCGTTCTCTCGCTGTTGGCTCGGCGGGCCGGGTCGTTCGTCTTCACCGCCGAGCCGGTGTCCGAGGAGCGGACGATCCATCGCTCGGTGCCGGCGCTGCTGCTGACGGCCGCGCAGCGCGTAGACGACCTGACACGGGCCAACGGGCTGCTCCGGAAGCCCTCGGCCCGCGCCTACGTGCGCGAGACGCTTGGGGCGGAGCAGATCGAGAGCCTGCCCGAGGTCGAGCGGCAACTCCTGGGACTCATCGACGGGAGGCGCAGCGTCGGCGAGATCGTGGCCGGCGCGGACGCCGGCGTCGCCCGGGCATACGCGATACTGGCGGGGCTCATTGAGCGGGACATCGTGGCCGTCGTGACCGCCGAAGACGAAGGCAGCCCGCTCTCAGGCAGTTCGGAGGCCGACGACGGCCGCGACGCGCCGTCCTTCGCGGTGGCCGCCTCCGGCTCCCGGCGGCCGACCGCTGCAGAACTGCGGGAGGTCGCGGACCACCTGCGTCGGGCCATCGGGTGCCTGGTCGAGGGAGGTGGCTGAATGCTGACCTGCGCGAAGCTCCTGCTGATCGTCACCAACGCCGAGGCACGCCGTCGGCTGGAGACCACCTGGCGGGAGTTCGTGATTCGCCAACCTGAGGTCGGAGCCGGAGGACACCCCGGTTCCGGGGGTGTCGAGGGGCCGGTCACGTTCAGCCGACTGCGCGTTCGCGAGGGGCTCGGCCTGGCGTTGTTCATCGTGGACGGCGGCTGGCGGCGGGAGTACGTCTGCCAGGCGCTGGCGGCCGAGGTCGACGGTTACTGCCTGCTGGTGGGGGACACGCCGGCCGACCTCTCGGCCGGCCTTGGCCTCCGGCGGTTGCTTGCGGAGAGCCGCTTCGGGTTGGTTGCGGGCACGGTTGCCGGCAGCGAGGCGCTGCTTCACGCCGCGCTGCAGCTACCGCCCGACACGCGAGTCGCGAGCGTCGACTGCGATGACCGGCAGAGCGTGATGACACTCGTCTGCGAGCTGTTGGAGCGTCTCGCCGCAGCTCCGGCGGCCTGACTCGCGAGCGTGAGATCGAGCGTCCGAGACCTAGAACCTGTCGCCTTGGGGAGAGAGGGCCGTGGCACGCAACCTGCTGGACAGGATCTTCGGCGAGGCGAGTGCCGTTGCCATCGACATCGGCAGCACCTCGATCAAGCTGATGGAATGCCGCTCCGACGGCGACCGCGTCGTCGTCTCGCGCATGGGCATGGGGCCCACGCCGCCCGGTGCACTGCTCAACGGCGCGGTCGTGGACGCACTCATCGTGGGCGAGGTGATCCGCGACCTCCTCCGGTCCACCGGCAGCAATGCGCGGCTGGCCCTCTCGGCGGTGACGGACCCGTCGCTCGTGGCGACCCGCATCCAGGTGCCGCGCCGCGACGATGCCTCGCTGGACAAGGCGATGCCCTTCGAGGCGCGGTCCCACGTCCCCTTCGGCGCGGAAGAGGGGCAGCTGACCTGGCAGGTCCTCAACCCCAGGGACACCTCGCCGCAGATGGAGGTCCTGCTCGTCGCCGCCCGCAATGAAGCCATCGACGGACGGCTGCAGGCCCTGGAGGCCGCCGGGCTCACGCCGGTCGTCATGGATGCCGTGCAGTTCGCGCTGCTCCGCTCCCAGGTGTACGCCAGCCCCGATCCGCGTCTCTTCGAGCGCACCGTCCTCCTGCTGCACATCGGCACGGCATTCACGGAAATGGCCGTGGTGTGGCGAGGCTGCTTCGCGTTCCCCCGCATCGTGCCGATCGCAGGCGCGGGCATGGATCAGGCGCTGGCCGCCGCCTTCAGCGTGGATGTGGAAGAGGCCCGCCGCATCAAGGAGACCCGCGCCGCGGCCGCCGGGCTCGAGGAGCTTCACCTGCTGCCCGAAGAGCAGCAGCAGGCGGCCCAGGCCATCAGCCCAGTGCTCGACGAGATCGTGCGCGACACGCAGACGTCGCTGAATTTCCTGGCCTCCTCCTTCCAGATGGCCGGCGGCGAGGCGGGCGCGGACGAGGTCATCGTCAGCGGCGGGGTCTCGCGGCTCCCGCGCCTCGCCGAGTACCTGCAGGCCCGGCTCCACACGCCGGTGCGCATCTTCGATGTCTTCCGCGACACCCGCCTGGAGGCGCCCGACTACGATCCGAGCTTCCTGGCGGACATGTCGCCCTACCTGTCGGTGGTAGCCGGGCTGGCCCTGCGGGAGTCGATGGCCGGGGGCGCCTACCCGATGGTGGGCGTCCCGGAGAGCCAGCCGCTTCCGGTAACACCGGCCTGATCCCGCGCGCGGGGCCAGGCCACTCTGCGGCAAGGAGGGGCTGCCTTGATCAACGTGAACCTCATCCACGAGCGGGAACGGCTGCGCCGGGTCGGCGAGACCGCCGGGCGCATCGCCTTCTTCGCTGCCGTGGCCGCTTTCGCCCTGACCATGGTCGCGATCACGCTGCAGCAGACGCGCGTGCGCGGGGTCCGCGAGAGCATTGCGGTCGTGCGAGCCGAGTCGGCCCAACTGCAGGCCCGCAAGGTCGAGATCGACCTGCTGCAGGGCCAGATCGACAGTAAGGCGCCGCTGGTCGACCTGCTCCGGGGGGCTCGCGACAGTGAAGCGAAGTGGTGCAACGCGCTCACCCAGGTCGCGGATGCCGCCCCCCCCGGGGTCTCACTGATGACGGTCCGCTCGTCCGACACGCTGCAGCCCAAGGTCACGGACACCAGTGCCGCGGCCGCCAAGACGCCGCCGCGGCATGAGGGCTTCACGATCACCGGGGAAGCCACGACCGGCGATCTGGTGAGCCAGTTCATCCACAACCTCACCAACGCTTCGTCTTTCGGGGACGTGTATCTGGAGTCCGTCCGCCGGCGGAAGGGCGCCAAGAACGTAGAGATCTTCGAGTTCGACGTCCAGGCACTCTTGGCGAAGGAGAAACCGACGCCATGATGGCGGCCATGCGCAACAAGCGGTTCCTGGTTTTCGGCGGGGCGGCGGCGCTGTGCCTGCTGTTCCTGGCGGGCTCGGTGATCGTCCACCTGAAGCAGTACTACGGCCTGCACACTCAGCACGTCGCCGCCCAACAGCAGCTGGCCGAACTGAAGCAGGGGATCGAGGGCATCGACACGGCGAAGCTGGGGGCAGAGGACGAGGCTCTGGCCGGCGAGCTGAGCGAGATCGAGCGCGCCCTGCCCGAGCGCGAGTACATGCCGACGCTCATCCGGCAGATCGAGAGCGGGGCGGTGATGACCGGCAACGATCTGGTGGAGCTGCGTCAGGGCGAGATCCGCAAGGGCATGGTGGCCACCGGAGATGAGGCGGGGGCAGCAGGAGAGGCCGGCGCGGGGGCCGAAGGTGGAGACGCGGCCGCCGCGGGGGCGGCAGGGGCAGCGGGAGCTGAGCCGCCTCCGCTTCCCAGCGGCCAGCGGTACAGCGAGATGGACATCGAGGTCCGTCTGGACGGAACCTACGGGGGGGCGTTTCAGTTCATCCGGCACCTGGGAGGACTGGGGAAGATCATCTCAGTCGAGAGCGTGGCGCTCGAGAAGTCCGGGACACGGGAGGAGCGGGTTCCGGGCAGCCCGGCCGTCAGCATCAAGCTCGGCTGTCGGGCTTACATCCTGGAGCCGCGCTCCGGGTTCCCGGGGCAGGTGGCGATTCGCGTTCTGTAGCGTAGCAGGCCCTGACCGCGGGCCCGAAGCAGCCGGGGCCGACCACGGCCGGCCAGAGGTGCGGAGCCCCGCGCCGGAGACCGGACCGACAGGTGCGCACACGGGGAGAGCACGATGGAAGCGCCGCACAAGAAGCCCAAGAGCGTCATCCCGAAGCAGGCGCAGATCCCTCTGGTCGCCGTTGGGCTGGTGCTGCTCGCCTACTTCGCGTGGGACTTCGCCAACAACATGGGCTGGGTCGGCGGCCCCCCCAAGGCCAAGACCCCGGTGGCGGCCAAGCAGCCCCCAACCGGGTCCGGCGGGGTCAAGCAGCCGGCTCCAAACACAACCCCGGCCCCTGCCCCGCCCGCAACGCCAACGATTGCAGGGCAGCCGCCAGGCCCTCCCGGCGTTTCTTCACCGGGGGCGCCGACAACGGACCTGGAGGCTCTGCGTGCGCCGGGGCATGACCCGATGGCGGAACTGAGCAGCACGGCGAAGCCGCCTGCGCCGCCGCCGGCCGCGCCTACCGGTCATGGGCCCACGCCGCCGCCGGCCATACCCAGTGGCGAGCCGCCGCCGCTGCCTCCGCCGATGCCGACGCCCGGCGGCGCGCAACCCGGCTTCCCCAGCCCGGTCGTCGGCGGAGCACCGCCGCCTCCGGCGGTCCCGGCCGCGACCCAACCGGCAGCGCCGGCGCCTCACCGGCCGCCCGCCGCGGTGACCGTCACCTATCCGCTGGCGCGACGCGGCACCCGCGCTCAGGCGGCAGCTCCCGCGGTGAGCGTCATGGGCACGATCTCGGGGAATCGGGGATCGCTGGCGGTCATTCACCCGAACGACGCCGCGCGCGGGCAGTACGTCAAACCGGGCGACACGATCGTTGGCAGTGGGGCGCACATCGAGTCCATCTCGTCAGGGAGCGTGAAAGTCGGAGGCCGAGGGGGGACCCGCGAGGTGTCGGTACGCGCCCGCCGGATCGCGCCGGCGGCGCCGCCGATTGCGCCCGTAGCGCCGGAGACCCCAACCGCGGCCTCGCCTGCGCCGGAGTAGCGCACGGCGCCGAGCGCGCATCAAGGTGTCGATCGCAGCCAGACCGTCGAAACCTAACCGGCAATCAACGCAGCCTACTTCGTACATCGACAACGCAGCAACATCCGTACTCGGGAGGAACCAACGATGCAAGCCCGGCACCGCTCATGGCTGCTATCGGCCTTGGTCGTCGGAGTCCCGCTGATGGTCGCTGTACCGGCGGGCTCCGCCCCTTCCCACGCGCCACCCGCCAGCGTGGCCATCGAGTCGGTCGGCATCGCGACCCAGACCGGCTGCGCAGTGGTCCACGTGGCCACCAGCGAGCCGCTGCCCGTGCGGATCGACCGTCCGGCGGGAGGACGGCTCGTCGCCGAGTTCCGGGGGGCGGTGCTGGCTCCCTCGGCGACGGGAGCCCTCGATCGCGCCCCGGGCCTGCGGAGCGCCGTGACGCTGAGCCAGACGGGCGCACAGCCTCCGGTCGTTCGGCTGGAGGCCGTCTCCCCTCGCGGCGAGGCGCCCTCGGTGCAGCGTTTCGCGGACGGACGGGGGGTGATCGTGCAGCTCCTCCTGGGCACGACGGCCTCCGCCGGCGTCCCGTCGGTCGGGCCGTCCGCCGCGCCGGAGCCGGCTCGGGAACCCGAGGTTCGAGTCGCGAGCCTCACCAGGGCCGGGGCGCCGCCCCTCACTGACCGCCCCACGGGTTCGCCCTCCTGGACCGCCGGACCGACCGGCCGCCTCCTGAAGGCCGTCACGGCCCTCACCGGGCTAGCTCTGCCGCCGGTCATCAGCAGCGCTGAGCCGCGCGAGGCCGAGCCGCCCCTCCTCCTGGCCTACGCTCTGTCCGAACTGCCGTCCGGGGCCCTTGCCCAGCGACCCGTGCCCCGCGAGACCGGGCCGATGGTGCGCCGGGTGCGGCTGGTGGAACTGCGCCCGCTGGTCGTGGCGGTGGACTGCTCGCAGCCGGTGCCGTACGAGCTCGACCGCGCCGAGGACGGCGGCTACGTCCTCAGCCTGCCCGGGGCCCGCCTCGACGCGAAGTGCGAGCGTTCCATCGCGCTGCACCCGGTGACGGAGGGCCACGTGACGGCCGAAGAGACGGGCGAGGGCGTCCGGATCGCCATCCCGGCCGCGGCGGACCAGACCTGCACCGTGCGCGCCGGGGCCTCGCCCACCACGGTGGTCTGCCAGGTAGTGGAGGGAGGCGCCGGCCCCGTCACTCCGCCGGTCACCCCGCCGGCCCCCGCGGGCGAGGCCCTCATCAACCTGGACTTCCAGGAGGCCCCGGTCGTTGAGATTCTGACGGCTCTCGCGAAGTACGCCGACCGCAACATCGTCGCCACCAACGCGGTAACCGGGACGATGTCGGTGCATCTCAGCAGCGTGACCCTGACCGAGGCGCTCGAGGTAGTCGTGAAGCTCAACGACCTGGACTACGCCCTCATCGGCGAGCGGAACTACATCGTGGGCACCCCGGAGGAGGTCGCCCGGTTCAAGCCGTCCGACTCCGGTAAGCTCCCGCAGCAGGTCTCCTACACGCCCCAGGCGACGACGCCCGAGCGCATCGCCCGCGAGATGACGGAGGCGCTCGAAGGGACCGGCGTTACAATTAGGATAGTTGAGGACACAAAGACTGTGGTATTCAGGGATGTACCGGACCAGGAGACTGCGGCACGGCTTCAGCAGATGGCCGCCGAGCTGGACGTGCCGCCGGCAGACACGACGCGCTGGGTCCAGCTCGAGCACCTGACGGCAGCCGAGGCCGCAGCAGCACTGGAGGATCTGGTTAGCGATGTTGACTTCCGCGTGCCGGGTCCCGAAGCGCCACGCGTGGGCGTCATCGGTCTCTCGGGGAAGACGGTCGATGTCGATCGAGCAGAAGCCCTGCTCACCACCATCGACGTCGAGCGTCCCGCCGTCGAGGACCTGCCGCCCAGCGACCTCGTGTCCCGCACCCTGGTGGTCTCCTACGTCGACCCGCAGCAGGTCACCGAGGTCATCACGACGGTGTTCGGCGAGCAGATCCAGGCGTTGGCCGTCACGACGGAGAGGCAGCTGCAGGACGCCAAGGAGACCGACATGGCGGGCGGCCTGCGGCCGGCGGGGCGGATCCTGGTACACGGCCCCGAGAGCCTGATGCCGGACGTGGAGCGGTTGGTGGCGGAAGTGGACGCGCCGCCGCCGCAGGTCGAGATCACGGCCACGATCACCGACATCCTGGTCGACCGCAACAAGACAATAGGGTTCCAATGGGAGTTACCGGGCCTCATCTTCTCCGAGCAATCGACGGCGGGCAACGGGTTCAGCGTGGGCAAGCTCCTGCGCCTCCCGTTCAACACCACGGGTGCCGGCGCCTTCCAGTCGGCCTTCGATGCGCAGGCGGAGAACACGGACACGACGGTGCTCTCTCGCACCTCGCTGGTGGCCCTGCAGGGCAAGACGGCCAACTTCCTGGTCGGCCAGATCGTCCCGTACGAGACGCGCGTGGCGGCGGACGGGACGGTCACCAGCAGCGTCGAGTTCCAGGAGATCGGCCTGGGCCTGAAGTTCGCGCCGACGGTGGACGCGCAGGGGAACATCAGCATCTACATCTCGCCAAGGGTCCGGAGCTTCCAGGGGTTCTCGCCGGCGGGCTACCCGATCGTGGCGACCCGCGAAGCCCAGACCATCCTGCGCTGCCGCGACGGAGATGTGGTGGCG
>VGFB01000072.1 GCA_016869015.1 Armatimonadota bacterium | reverse complement strand
AAGCAGCGCGTGTTGCGCTCGGAGTAGTCCATCTCGATGCCGTCGTCGGTCATCTCCGAGATGTCGTTGTGGTGGATGTCGATGGCGGCGCACCGGATCGACGGGAAGGTATCGACGGCATCGGCGAAGCCCCGGATGCGGTTGTGGCACACGTCATGGCCGCTGCCCGTGATCTGGATGCCGCGAGCGTTCTCGATGCCCTTGGTGCGCGGCCAGGTTGAGGGGCCTTCGATCAGGTTGTCGGCGATGAAGAAGCCCCGCACGACATCCGCGGAGTTGTTGGTGCAAGTGAGGCCGTACTCGACGCCGTGGATGTGGCAGCCGCGCACGACGATCCGCGCGGAGTTGTGGGCCACAAGGCCGTAGTCGCCGTTCCGCAGAGTGAGGTCCTCGAACCAGACATCGTGGACGCCCCCGGCGCTGACGACGCGACCGGGGCGCTCGGCCGCCTGGCCTTGCGCGTCGATGATCGCGCCCTCTTCCCCGCGCCAGACGATCGGCCGGCCCGGCTCGCCGCTGCGGTCGACGGTGAAGGTCCCCCCATACACCCCGGCATGGACGACGAACAGGTCCCCCGGCTCGGCCGTCGCCTGCGCAGCGGCCAGACCCAGGAACGGGTCGCCCTCGGTACCCGCGCCGCCGCCGTTTCCGGGGGTGACATGCCGCACGCGCATGTCGGCCGCGGCGATCGGCTCGGCATTGGTGCGCGCCCTCAGCACGCGCTGCGCGGCGCCGCCGTCCGGGTCCGAGAGGCTCAACTCCCACTCGTACTCCGTGCCCGGCTGCAACATCAGGAGGCTGCCCGCAAACAGCCACGCCTCCTCGGGCACGCTCAGCGTGCTCTGACCCTTCTCGTCGAGGTGCGCGCCCCGCTCCACGCGGAACAGCGGGGCCCCGGCCAGCCAGTCCCCGGTGCCGGTCTCCCGATAGCGGACGGCGACCCGCGCGTTGCGGTTCTCGTCCCCGACGATGATCCAGTAGGCCCCCAGCGAGTGCAGGGTCGGGTCTTCCAGGACGGGCTCGCCCGCCGGCTCGGCGGCGTTCCTCGCGGCCAGGGCGCCCGGCACCGGTCGGCCGGAGGGGGTGAGGACCTGCGCCACCTGCCCGCTGTCGGGCGTGCGTTCGTCGGGGAGAGCGATCTGCAGGTCGAAGGGCTCGTACCGGATCGCGTCGAGCGCCTGCACCTCGCTGACGCAGATCATCCGCTTCGCGGCAATGGCGAAGCGCACGTGGCGAGCCTGGACGGGTTCGGGGAGCGCCAGGGTGAAGAGGTAGGCCGTCAGCGACTCGTCATCGGGCAGCAGGTGGTTGATCGGGAGGTCCTTGCGCCAAGGGTTCATGTCGACGCGACCGCAGGAGGCGTACTGCGCGCCGTCGAGGGAGGTCAGGACCTCGACCTCGTCCTCGACCTCACCCTTCAGGGCGTCCCACCACGGCCAGCCGCCCCCGGCGGCGATGCGGAAGGCCGCGCAGGCCTGAGGCGCGCCCAGATCGACCGTGACCTCGGCGGTCTGCCCGGCGTTCCAACCGAGGCTGTACATGGGGTAGACACCGCCGGCCATCGGAGGCCCGACGACGCCGTCGGTGAGCTTCCTCCCCTCGGGGTCGCCGGCGCCCCAGTTGTCGTTGGAGGGGATCGAGACCGTGTACGGCTTGCCCTCGGCGAGGTTCGCGCCGTAGGTGGCCCAGCGCCACCGGAACTTCTCGCCCCCCGCGTCCCGTCCGTCCGAGTAGCCCGTCGCATGCTCTGCGGCGGGCCCCACGCGGAGCCAGTTCACGACCGGCACGTCCTCACCGCCGACGTTAAGCACGTACTTCGCGGGCAGCCGATCGACCACTTGCGTGTGGCTGCGTTCCACGAGGGAGCGGTCGGCCTGCCGCTCGCTCCAGTTGAAGGTCACCGCGAGCGGAGTGATCCCGGCGTCGGGGGGCTGGTAGCCGACCTCCATGCGGACCGCGTAGAGGCTGCAGGCGTTCGTGCCCGCCTCGCTGCCGTTGAGCACGTACTTCACCAGCGCCGAACGCGTGCCGGGCGGGGCCTCGACGCTCTCGTAGTGAATGACATCCCAGGGCATCTGGGTATCGGTGAGCGAGTAGGCCGTCGTCCACGTCTTCCCGCCGTCGAAGGAGTGCCGGAAGTCGATGCGGGCGTTCGGCGCGCGGTTGTAGAGGCGCCCGCCGTAGGTGAGGCGCTTCAGGTCACCGGGCGCATCGAGGCGGAAGACGACGTAGGCCTCCTGGTCAGGCTTCACGGCGTGCATGACGCCCATGTAGCCGGGGTGCTGCGTCTCGGAGACGATGTTCTCGTGCGCGACAGCGTATGGCTTCCAGTTCTCGCCCTGCAAGTCGGGCCACAGGACGATGGAGCCGAGTTGCTCCCCGGCCTCCACGTAGACCGTGTTCCGGCCCGGCAGGAGCCGCGGCTGGGTCTTCGCGTTGAGCATCGTAGTCGTCTCGAAGCGAAGGCTCTTCAGTTGCGCATCGGTTGCTGCGGCTTTGCCAAGGAGCGTCACCTTGACCAGCACCTCGTAGGAGCCGTTGACCTCGTCGACCCAGGTGAGGTCCACGCTCCTCTCGCCCACCTCGCCATTCCGCCACACCTCGTGCCAGGTCAGCCCGTTGGTGGTGCTGAGCGCGATGGCATTCACGTCAACGTCGGTGCCGCGATGGAAACGGGCGTCCATGCGAAGACTCGTGATGACGTTCGCGCCCTCCAGCTTGAACACCGCGTCGCCCGGCACGCCGGGTTCGACCGGCCCCAGGCCCTCGAGACCCACGGGCTGCAGGCCGGTGACGCTCTGTGCGGCTTGGGCAAGCATCGAGGAGGTCACCAGCGGCCCGACCGTCCGGAGGCCGTTGCCCCGCAGCCGAAAGCGGCCGTCGTCGGGGTCCTTGCCGGCCAGCGGCACGTAGAAGCCCGGCGAATCGCCCTGCGGCGAGTAGTAGCGCGTGTAGCTCTCGTCGGATCTCAGGTTGAGGATGTAGCGGTGCCCGCGATCCCAGTCGTAGTAGTAGGGTCGGTACTTCAGGCCGTTCGGGTTGAAGCAGCGGTATTCCTGATCGAGGTCGCGGGCGGTGTCAGAGCCCGTGAGGAAGCCGTTGGCGCTCGTGGCCGTGAGGCAGTGGCGTTTGGCGATGTGTCCGGGCTCCTGCAGGCCGCCCGAGAGGGCGCAGCCCTGGGTCTTGCCGATGTCCTCCACGCCGGCGATGGTCACCCCATCACATAGCGTGTAGAGCGCGGAGAGGCTGTTGTCGTACATGTGCCAGCGGCCGCCGTACTCCACCTCGGGCACGGTATGGTTGGTGATGTCCCAGTACCTCGCGCGGAAGCCCATCGCATCCCAGAGGGCGCAGTTGACCCCGGCGATGGTGCTGCACATCGTGTAGCCGAAGTCGCTGAACTGCCGGATCGGGTCGGTGCACGCCAGGCCGTGCACGACCATCGGGGAACATTGCCGCCGCGCCTGGTGATTCCAGTAGAAGAGCGCCCACAGCTTCTCCTCCGGAGTCTGCCGGCTGCCGGTGGCGCTGTGGATCAGGCTGTCGAGGTCGCTGTAGTCCGGGGAGGCGTCGGTGACGACCTTGAGGTTGTAGACCGACGCTGCTGCGCGCGGCCCGGCCGCGGTGAAGCCCAGCGCCAACAGTGCCACAACGCCCAGGCAGAGCATGGCAACGCCTCCGTTGGAAGCTCCCGCCCGTCGCGGATCGATCCGTGGCGGCTCCGTCGTCGAGGGGCGCGCCCGGGTTCGCCCGCGGGACGGAGCGCCCCTGCATTCGGGCCCCGGAACCGGGTGCTTGCCGCCTTCCCATGCAACGGCGTTTGTGCTAAACTCCTGCCGTCGAGCCCACGCCATCCGACCCCAACCACAGGCCACGACGCCGCCGAATGGGGTGCCTCCCACCCGGTCCCCGGCCCTCCTGGCCCGGTCCGGCGTCAAGCGCGCCGAGGCGACGGTTGGAGCGAGAGCAATCGCTAAGGGAGACCCCATTGGCGGAGTTGAGGCCAGAGCCCGAGGCGCTGGACTCGCAGCCCACCGACCCGGCGGCGGTCCCCGACGAGCAGCAGGAGAGACGGAAGGCGCACCTGCGCGCGATCTCTGGCGGCGGGGCGCTCATGCTGCTGGGGATGCTCCTTCAGAACGCCCTGCGCTTTGCCACGAGCGTGGCCGTGAGTCGAGGGTTGGGGCAGGCCGCGTTGGGCGACTTCGGCTTGCTGACGGCAGTGGAGCGCGACGGTCAGGTGCTGGCGGAGGCCGGAACGGGCCGGTCGGTCCTCAAGTTCGTTCCTGCGGCGTTGGCCGCGGAGGACCCCGGGGGCGCCAGGCACGTGGCGTGGCTCGCGGTCGGCATCGCGGGGGCCTCGGGCCTGCTCTCGTTCGCGGCCCTGTGGCTGGTCGCTCCGGCGCTGGCCGAAGGGGTCTACCGGCAGCCGGAGCTGACGCTGCCGTTGCAGGTGGCGGCGGCTTTCGTGCCGTTTGCGGCGCTGGCCACAACTCTCGCGGCGGTCCCGCAAGCCGAACGGAACGCGGTGCCGCTCATCGTGGTGACTCGGATCGGGGTTCCGGCCCTCTTCTTGGGCTGCGCGGTCCTGATCGGGCGGGCGCAGGGCAGCATGACCGACCTGATGTGGGCCAGCGCGGGAACGATGGCGGCAGGCGCCGCGGCGGCCGGCTTGTGGGCGTGGCACTGGGTTCGACCATGGCGGGGGGCTCCGCGGAAGGCGGTAACGGCCCGGGAGCTGCTGCGGTTCTCGCTGGCGGTGTGGATCGCGGGTTGCTCGCAGCTGATACTGGGGACGGCGGACGTCCTCATTCTGCGGCGGTATGTGCCGGCGGCCGAGTTGGGCACCTACGTGGCGGCCGCCCGCAGCGGGGCGTTCGTCGTGATGCCGATGGGGGCGATCGGGTCGCTGGTGGGCCCGGCGGCCTCGGACCTGTGGGCCCGTGGGGACGTGGCGGGCCTACAGCAGATGTACCGTGCGACGACGCGTTGGATCACAGCAGCCGGCTTCGTCCTGGTCGCGCCGCTTCTCCTGGCCCCGGTGCTGCTTCTGAAGGTCTTCGGTAAGGGGTACGACGAGGGGGGCGCGATCATGGCGGCGGTGGCGATCGGGCAGCTCGTGAACGCCTCCACCGGGAACGTCGGGCAAGTGCTGGCCATGGTCGGTGAGGAGCGGGCCCTGGCGTTGACCAACGGCGTGGCGGCGGCCGTGATGATCGCGGCTCTCATCTGGGTCTCGCCCCTCCACGGCGCTTTCGGAGCGGCGCTGTGTGTCGGGAGCCTCTTCGCCATCGTGAACCTGTCGCGGGTGGCCTGGCTCTGGCGCCGGACGGGTCTGCATCCGTATGACTCGCGCTACCTGCTGTGTTCGGCGGCCTCCGGCCTGGCCCTGGCGCTCGCGGCCGTTGCGGTGTGGGGACAGGGGACCGCGTGGCGGGTGGGCGCCATCGGCATCTTCTGGCTCGGCCAGGCGGCGCTGGCCCGCCATGGCTGGGTGCCGGGGTCGGCGCGACTGCTCGAGGCCGTTCGTTCCCTCGGCCGCCGTGGGCGGCGCCAACCGACGGTGGAGTAATCGATGGCCCAAGACCGTAAGGTGCTGATCATCGTCCTGGACGCAGCACGGCGCGACGCTGTGCACTCGGCGCTGCGGAACTCGACGCTGCCCGAACTGCAGCAGGCCACGGAGGTCTGCCTGCTGTCGCCCTCGTGCTGGACCGTTCCCAGCATGGGCTCCCTGGTGACGGGCCTCTTCCCGAGCGAGCACGGCCTGCAGTGGCCGCTCGCGGGCACGGCCGTGGATGAGCCTGCGATGGCGTCCCTGCCCGCGCGCGTCGGGCAGCGGTTCCGCATCGTGTCGGCGAACGAGGTCTACGCGCCTCCCCTGATCGCCTTCCCACCCGGAACGGCGGACTTCGTGTTGCGCCGGCGACCGTCCTGGGTGAACCGGGCGCTGCGGGCGATGAGCCTTGCCGACTACGGCGGTCGGGAGTGCCTACGGAGCGTGCGGGAGTTGTTGGCCGGCGGCCGGGTCCCCGACCTGCTGCTCGTGCACATGGTGGAGGCGCATCATCCGTACCTCCTCCCGCCGGCGGGGCTGGCCCTGAGGGCGCGAGCCGCCTACTCCCGCGGGCAGTTTGCCCACGTGCTGTCGAAAAAGGCCCAGGTGTGGGAGTACGCCGCCCGCGCGTCCGCCCAAGCCTGGGCTCGGGCCAAGGAACGTTACCTCGAGTGCCTGCACTACAGCACCCGGCTCGTCGAGCAGATGGTGCAGGCGTACAAGGACGCCGGACTGCTGGAGCAGACGCTGGTGCTGGTCACCGCCGACCACGGGGAACACCTGGGCGAGCACGGTCTCGCCGACCACCAGGCGTCGTTGTACGACCGGCTGGTGCACGTTCCGGGGCTGCTTGTGGGCCCCGACCTGCCGGCAGTCATCCCGGGGCAGTTCCAGCACACCGACCTCCTTCTGACCTGCTGCAACTACCTCGGGGTACCCCTCGACGGGTACGAGCCGGCGTGGCCCCCATTGGACATGCTGGAGCCTGCGAACTGGGAGAGGGGACACGAACACGCCTTCCTGGAGTGGAAGGCCTGGGACCCCAAGCAACTCGCCAGCCTGCGGCGTCGGAATCCCAGCTACGACTTCGGCCCGCTGCACCGCGATCTGGTCGGCGTCCGGACCCGCGAATGGAAGTACGTGCGGGGCAGCGACGGGTCGCGCCTGCTGCTGAACCTCCGCGAGGACCCTGATGAGGAGCACGATGTGCTCGACGGGAACCCGGAGGCGGCGGCGGCGCTGGAGGCCCGGCTGGAGGAGTGGCGGGGGAGGGTGATGGAGGCCGGGCGTCGGGCGGCTGCAGCCAGGATGGCCGGCGAGACCTCGGACGTCGTGGAGCAACGGCTCCAGGATCTGGGCTACTTGTGAGGCGGGCCCGTCCGGGTCCGTCTTCGTGGTTGGAGTGCAGGTTTGGCGCCCCGAACGTGGGTGGATAGCCTGTGGAAACGGGAGGCGGGGCCGTCTGATCCGCCAAACGCGGTCGTTTCGTCCACGCTCGAAGGAGGTGCGTGGGGTCTTGCCGAGAAGCATGATCTCCTACCGTGCGTCGAGGGGGCGACGCGCGGCGCAGGTTCGTGACCCGTGGATCACTCCGCGCGACGCGGCGCCACTCGGGGGTGGTGACGCATGAGCATACCCGGGGGTAACCCGACGGCGGATGGGAGCGTCCCGCTTTCTCGTCCGCTGGTGAGTCCTTGGCGCGTGCTGCTGGGCCTCTTTGACGGGGCGACGGCCTTCCTGCTCTGGATGGTCTCCGCGGTGCTGTTCTTCGGAGGGCAGATCCCGGGCAGCATCTGGGAGGCAGTCGACGCGGTGGCCTTCCTCGGGGCGGCGCTGATCATCCTGTGCAACATGGCGGCCGGGCTGTACAACCGCGTCTGGCAGTATGCCAGCGCGGAGACGGCTGTGAGCATTGCACTGAGCACGACGGTCTCGCAGGCGCTCGCCGTGGGCGTTGCGCGGCTGCTTGGGCTGCGGGTGCCCACCGGGGTCGTCTTCACGGCCTGGCTGGCGATCACGCTGGCCATGTGCGTCACGCGCTTCGCCTGGAAGCTCATCCGTCCCGCCTTGCGCGTCAACGGCAACGGCGGCGCCCGCAAGCGTGTGCTCATCTATGGCGCCGGCGCCGACGGCAGCGTGCTGATGCAGGAACTCCGGCGAGACGCTCAGGAGCAGCACGTCGTGGTCGGGTTCGTGGATGATGATCCCCACAAGCGGGGGGCCATCATCGGGGTGCGGCGCGTGTTGGGGACCGGCGAGGACCTGGCCGCGCTGGTGCGACAGCACGACGTGGACGAGGTCTTCGTCGCGATGCCGAAGGCGACCCGGGCCCAGATCCGTCGGGCCTACACGCTGTCTCGGGGGGCCGGGGTGCCGGTCAAGGTCCTGCCCTCCCTGCTGGAGACGCTCGAAAACCCCGGCGATCAGCGCGTCCGCAGCATGGACGTGTCCGACCTGTTGGGTCGCGAGCTGGCGCCCTCGAGCATCCGGCTGCACGAGGACTACCTGAGCGGCAAGACGGTGCTGGTCACCGGAGCCGGGGGCTCGATCGGCGGGGAGCTCTGCCGACAGATCGCCGCCTATGCCCCGGACCGGCTGATTCTGCTCGGGCGCGGTGAGAACCGGATCCACTGGATCTTCTCTCACTTGCGCGACCGTCACCCCGAGATGGACATCATCCCGGTGATCGGCAACGTTGCGGTGGCCAACAGTCTGGAGCGGACGCTCCGGGCTTTCCGACCCCAAGTTGTCGTGCATGCGGCGGCGCACAAGCACGTGTACCTCATGGAGCACGTGCCGGTGGAGGCGACCCGCAACAATGTGCTGGCGACGGCTCATCTGGCCGACCTGGCGGAGAACTGCGGGGTCGAACGGTTCATCTTCATCTCCACCGATAAGGCGGTCGCCCCCACCAACATCATGGGCGCCAGCAAGCGGATGGGGGAGCTGCTGCTGACGTGCCGGCCCCAACGGGACACGCGCTTTGTGTGCGTCCGCTTCGGGAATGTGCTGGGGAGCGAGGGGAGCGTGCTGGAGATCTTCAAGCGGCAGTGGCAACGCTGCGAGCCGCTGACCGTAACCGATCCCCGAGCGACCCGCTACTTCATCAGCATCCCGGAGGCCTGCTTCCTGGTCCTGCAGGCCGGAGCGTTGGGGCAGCACGGAGACATCTTCCTGCTGGACATGGGGGAGCCGATCCGCATCGTGGACCTGGCCCGCGATCTCATCACGCTCCAGGGAGGCGATCCGGAGGCGATGGAGGCCGTCCGGTTCACCGGGCTGCGCCCCGGCGAGAAGCTCCACGAGACACTCCTGAACCCGAACGAGCGGATCGTGCCGACGGCGCTGGAGCACATCGGCCGGATCGCCGCCGATTCCGGCCCGCAGTGGACGCAGATCGAGGGCTGGCTGGCGGCGATGCGGGACGCGGTGGAGTCGGAGGACGACGAGCGCGCCCGCGATCTGCTGGCCGAGGCCACCAGCGCCGAGTTCTCGCTGGGGGTGGAGGCCGTCCATCCGGCGATGCCGCCTGTCCGCCGCTAGCCGTGCCCCCGCCGGCGGCCTGTACCGTCGCTCGAGGGCGGGCGGTGTCCGATGTGTGCCAACCTTACCAGGCCCGAGGCCGAGTCGGCCGCCTTGGCGGCCCCGCACCCAATGCGCGTTCTCCTGATCTGCTACATCTACCCCCCGGAAGTGGCCCCGGCAGGCGCAATGGCCCTTGAACTCGCGGAGCACCTCGCGGCCCAGGGCCACCAGGTGACCGTCCTGACGGCCTTCCCCAATCACCCTCACGGCGTGGTGTTTGAGGGCTACCGGAGGCGATGGCGCGAGTGGGAGCAGCGCGAGCCGTTCGGGGTGCTGCGGGTGTGGCACACGATCTCGCCCAAGCGCTCGGCGGTCCAGCGGCTGCTGTTCTACGCATCCTTCGCGCTGAGCACGCTCGTCCACGGCTGGGCCGTGCCGCGTCCGGACATCATCTTCGGCATCACGACGCCGCTGGTGGGCGGGCTGGCGGGTCTGCTTCTCGCCCGCCTCCGGCGCTCCCGCTTCGTACACGTCGTCTGGGACGTCTACCCCGAGGCGGCGATACAGTTGGGGGTGCTGCGTCCGGGGCGCCTCGCGGACCTGCTGCGGCGGCTCGACACATGGGTCTGCCGCTGCTCCGACATGGTTGCGGTGTTGTCGCAGGGGCTGAGGAACGTCCTCCTGACGCGCCGGCTGCCGGAGGAGCGGGTGGAGGTTCTCCCGATCTGGATCGACGCCGACGAGATCCGCCCGCTTCCGCGCGCCAATGCCTGGCGCGCGGAACAACAGATCGACGCGGGCGCGTTTGTCGTTCTGTACGCCGGAACCATCGGCCTCATCAGCGGAGCGGAATTCGTCGTCGACGTCGCGCAGCGCGTCGGCGAGAGAGACGCGGATGTGCTGTTCCTGCTGGTGGGCGAGGGCCTGGTGAAGGACCGGATCGCGCAGGAGGCAGCCCGGCGCGGACTGCGCAACATCCGCCTGCTGCCGTTCCAGCCGCGGGAGCGCCTGGCCGAGGTGCAGGCCACCGCCGATGTGTCGTTGGTGACGCTGCTCCCGGGTCAAGGGCTGACCAGCGTGCCCAGCAAGGTGCTGGGGTACATGTCGGGGGCCCGGGC
>VGFB01000071.1 GCA_016869015.1 Armatimonadota bacterium | reverse complement strand
AAGACCGTGCGCGGGTAGTCTTCCATACCCGCCCAGCCTAACCGAAGACCTAACCTGAGTCAAGCGGATAGCCCAGTCCATGTTTGACCAGATGGCCAGCCACTTCGCGCAGCTGTGGGAGGCGCCTTGGGGCACGGAAGCGCTCGACGAGTACTGGGCGCACGCGGCCAGGGGACGCGACCGAGCCCTGAACGCTGCCTCCGTCGCCAACATCTACTACGACACCGACCTGGCGCGCGAGCGGATGATCTCCCTGATCAAGGGCGCCAAGCGCGTCTGGCTTCTGGGCAACTCCCTGGGCTCCTTCTTCGGGGGGCGTAACGATCTGACCGACGCCCTGCGGTCCTTCCGCGGTGACTTGCGCGTGCTCGTCCTGCATCCGTTGTGTGCCGCCGCGTATGACCGGGCGTGGCGCGAGCATAGGCTGAACAACCCGGGTGCGGCCGCCGACACCTACGACCTGGCGTCACACACGGCCATGCGATCGAGCCTCTACCAGGACACGCTGGATGCCGTGGAGAAGGCCGTGCAGTGGAGGCTTGCCCCCCAGCTGCGCCTGCAGACTGCAGGCTCGTCGTTCTTCCTGCTGCTCACCGACAAAGCCGCCGTTACGGAGACATACGTGCTCGCGAAGCTGCAGGAGCAAGGCCCACTGCCGCCTGAGGGGCACGGGCAGGACCTCGCCGCCGCTGCCCAGCCCGGGTCCGCCGGGCAGAGGATTCTAGGGGATGACCTACCCAAGATCGAGTATCTGGCGCGCCCAGAGCCCCCAGACCCCGGCCACGCCGACGCGCCTCTTGCGGCGGCCGTTCAGCCGGACATGGCGCGGGACCCGTATGGGCTTCTGGAGATGCACTATGAGTTCGTCTGGCAGCAGCTGAGCGTGAAGCTGCCGGAACCCCCCATCCCCGACGTACACGCCTGGCTGCAGAGGTCGTCCGCCAGCTGGCTTGAGGAACGCCGCAGCCAGTGCATCCAGATGGCCAAAGCCGTTGATCGGGCCACTCCGGCGAAGGAGTAGGGGAGAGGCCAGGGTTTCTACCCGGACTCCGGATGGTTGGCGGGTTCGAGGGTCGCCGGGTCCGGCAGCCAGTGGGCCCGATGCCGCGAATCGCCGCGGGGGGCCTTCCCCACTGCGAGATCATCGGCCGCGGCCCGGTAGCGGCCGGCTTGCGTCGCGCACGCGATCGCCGTCTCGCAGACGGGGAGGCTCTCCAGGTACTCCGTGGCGGCCCGTTCGGCCTGCGACCCGCGCGCGTTCCGGTACTGCTCCCGATACATTCGGAGGGCCCCGTTCTCGGGATCGGCCTCGGCGGCCCGCATGAACGCTTCGCGGGCCTCCACCGGCCTCTGAAGTCGCAGGAGACCCGCCGCCCTGAGCAGCGGCGTCTCGGGAGGGGGCGGGCGCGGCGGCAGTTGGTCGACGGCGCGGATGAGCTGCTCGAGGAACCCCCGGTGTCCGCCGGCCAGCGCGAAGCGGAAGGCGTAGGAGAAGTAGAGCGCCGACACGTGGCCGTCAGTCCCCTGCGGGCGGTCCTCCCCGGGGCGCACGGGTTCTGTGAGGAGGTGGGGCCGGAAAGCGCCCCGCAGTCGGCGCAGCCCCTTGCGCTGTCCGGCATCCAGCCAGGCCGCCATCGCCTCGGCCACGACCGTGGTCAGGGCCGGCCCGGTCTCCCTCATGGGAAGCACGCGCTTCAGGCGGGCGAGGGCCGCCTCCGTCTTCAGCTGCCGCGCGAGCACGTGCGCCAGGACCAGGTGGCACGCGGGTGTCCGCGGGTACTCGCGGGCGGCGATCTCCGCACGCTGCTGCGCCCGGGGCAGTTGGTTCTCGACGCCCAGGCGGGCGTCGAGGAGGCTGCTGGTGAACAAGGCTCCCAAGTGCGGTCGGCGCGTGGGGAGGACCAAGGCGCGCTCGATGCTCTCCCCCGCAGTCGACCACTGCCCGTGGGCCAGCAGCAGCTCGGAGCGCACCCAACAGAGATCTGCGGCCAGCTCCGGGAAGCCCTCAGCCAGGGGGTCGACCAGGCGTCGGTCGAGGGCCGAGGCGAACCGCAGCCGGTGGTCCTCATGCCAGGCCAGGTCCGCTGAGTGGCGGGCCAACTCCACCAGGAGGCTCACGGCGCGCACAGCCGGCTGCAGAGCCGCATCGGCCCGCAGTTGCTCCAGGATGGAGGCCGCCCCCGCCCAATCCCCCAGCCGGCAGAGCCCCCATGCGAGGTGAACCTGCAACCCCAGCCGATCGGGGCCCTCCAGTTCCTGTGGCAAGGCGAGGGCGCCCTCGGCGGCCAGACGCTGCGCGATCTCCGGACGCCCCTCGCTGATGCACGCCCGCACGAGGTCGGCCAGAGCCTTCGGCGAGGGATCCGCTACCACCCACAGCGCGCGGTCCAGGCGGTCCGCCGCGCCCTCCCGCGCCCGCCGACAGGCCTCGACTGCAGCGCCCCGAGGCGACGGGACGCCTTCGCGCGTCTCGTCCGCGACATGGCGGTAGAGGGCGACATAGGCGCGAGCATCTCGATCCCGTATCGGTTGTCGGGGGGCCGCGTCGCCGCGCTCGGTCACGTCATCGAGGCGGAAACGCCGCCGCGCGCCCCCGACCGCCGGCGGCGAGGGGTCGTCTGTCGAGCGATCCGGAGGAGTGGTGGGGGGCGTGAGCTGGCTCCCTTCAGGGTCCGGCGGAGGCCCCCGCAGCGGCCCCGCTCTCCATGGTCTGACGAATCGCGCTCATGCTGTAGTAGACGGCCACCTCGATGCGGCGGTCGCGGCTGTAGATCTCCGATTCCTTGCGACCCTCCGACCATTCCGGGTGGTCGCTTCCGCGCTCGGAGGCCAGAGGCCGGTACTCGCCGTAGCCGGCGGCGTAGACCTTCGCGGGCTCGAGACGCACGCCATGAGCCGGATCCGTGAAGATGTGAACCACCGTCACTGCCCGCGCGGCGGAGAGCTCCCAGTTCGAGGGGAACTCCGGGGTGCGGATGGGCCGCTCATCGGTGTGCCCCTCGACAATCACGTCCGTGTAGAGGCCCTGCTGACGCGCGAGCAGACGGCCAAACTCGCGGAGCATTGGCAGCGCGCCCGGCACCAGATCGCCGGTACCGGCCTTGGCCTGGCGGAACAGGACCCCGGCCTTGAAGATGAACCGCTGGACGTTCTCCTCACCGGCAATCTCGATCTCGTCCCGGGAGAACCGGTCCGCGAACTCGCGCCGGACCTCATCGGCGAGTTGGGCCTTCCGCCGATCCCGCTCAACGTACACGTCGATCTTCCCCAGCGCGAGCGACTCGGCGAAGGCATACAGCAGGGCGATCATCGCCAGGGCCACCGCGATGTCAACCATCGGCGGTAGAGCAGCCTCGAAGCTGACGGACTCCCGCGACCCTCTCGGTCTCATTAGCGATCGAAACCTCCTCGCCGCGGCCGCGCGTCCTTCCGGTCCCGACGCGGCAGCAATCGCTTCCACCACGGCTGCGCTTCAGGCGCTTCACCGCTGCTCCGAGGCTGCCGCGATGGCGGGGCGGGCGACGACGGCCACCGGGGCGGCTGCTCGTTCGGCCGCGGACCGGACGGAGTGGAAGCGGGTGACCGCGAAGGGAAGGGCTCCGGAAGGCCCTCGTCGTACGAGACAGGAGGGGGCGCCGGCCGCGCCGCCCCCATCGCGCTTGCATCGTCCATCGGCCCGGGAGCCGCGCCGAACTCGGGTCGGCGTTGGCGCGCCGCCTCCGGTTCGCCCGCGCGGTCCGCTCGGTCGGGGGACGCCGGGCCCCTCGCCGCGCCGAATGGCGACCACGAGCGCGCTGGAGCCGGACGGGGGCCCAGCGCCTCGATGGCGCGTTGCAGGCGCTCCTGGCCGGCCTCGATCTCACCCAGGCGGCGAGGCACGGTCTGGACCGCCTCGGCGCCGATCTCGCCGAGTCGCGCCACCTGCGCCACGATCTCCTCAGTCAGCTCCTGCTGGGCGAGGCGGACGACGCCCTGTACATCCGCCTGCTCCCGAGTCAGCTCCTTCAGATGCTCGCTGCTGACCCGCTGCGTCTCCTCCAGGGCGGCGCGGTGGGCGTCGACCAGTTCGCCAAGAGCGCCCGCGAGACGAGCCTGCGAATCGGTGAGTACCCCGCTGAACTGCGTCTCCGCCGTCTGCCGAAGCGTGTCCAGCATGGTCCGCGTCAGCTGCAACTGCTCCGCGATGGCCGAGGCCGCGGTGGCGGCGGCATCGGTGGAGGCCTTCACGCCGGAGACCAACTCCTCCACTCCGCCCCGGGCCTGCATGAGGCTCTCCGACATCTCCCGCGCCGCGTGGTTCAGCCGGCGCTCCAACGCATCGCCGGCGTGCGCCAACCGCTCGTCGGTGGCCTTCAGCGAGCCCTCCACGCGCGCCAGGAGCTCGGCGTTCCTCTGCTGTTGAGCCGTCACGTCGACCAGGGCCGTGGTCAGTTGTCCAGTGGCCCCCCGGATCGCGTCCGTCGCAGAGCCCAACTGGGTCGTGACCTTGCCCAACGCCGTGGCCGAGGCGGTAAGCTCGGTGGCCCCGGACCCGAGAGTCGTCTGGATCTGACCGGCCGTTTGGTTCACGGACTCGACGGCCTGACGGAGGGTGCCGAAGACCTCCCCCATCCGCCGGCTGGCCTCGATCCATCCGGCCGGGGTGGCCTCGATCTCCACCACCGTCTGGGCCAGGACGGCGGGGGCCACCACCTCGACGGCGAAGCGCTCGGCTTCGGACGCGAACCGCTCCTGCCGCCACGCCAGCCAGGCGTTGGCGCCGGTCATCACGATGGCGGCGACAATCCCCGCCATCGTGCACAGAAACACGGTCTCCATGTGCTGGAAGCTTGCGAGCAGCCGCTTGGACAGCTCACCGGCCTCCCGCAGGTCGAGCGCTCCGGACTCGCTGGCTTCCGGCTGGGTCGCCTGGTCCGGGCTGAGGGCCGCGATGCTCCCGCCCAACCCCCACACGGTCCCCAGCAGGCCCAGCATCAGGAAGATCCGCCCCAGCCAACGTGGGAAGGCGTTGGCGACGCTGAGCTGGGAGTTCGTGAGGCCCTGTACGGCGGCAATGGCCGCCTGTACATTCGCCCCCCATTGGCGGATGATCCGCGCGTGCTCCCGCAAGAGCGCGCACTCGAAGACGGGCGCGAGAGGCGGCCCCGCCATGTCGCGCTCGAGCCGGCGGCTCTCGCCCCGCAGGCCGATCGCGCTGCGTGCCACCCACACCAGGCCCACCAGCAGAAGCGCCATGATCAGGAGCGAGAGGCCCTGGCCTACCGGCGAGGACTTCACGATCATGGCCAGGAGGCCGCCGACCGGGCTGCTGCCTTCAAGCATGACGATCTCCTCGACGTCCCACTCGGCGGTCCCGCCTCGCGACTCGCCGGGCCCCGCGGCCGGTCCCCAGTTCCTGCGTCACGGAGGAGGGTATTCCTTCTCTTACGTCCAACACCCTGCCTCTGAACGCTTTGTGAGGAAGCCCCGCGCCTCCCGGCGAACTTGTGCACAGAGGCGAGGGCTTTTTCCTGAGTCTGGGGAGGTGGCTGCTGCTTCGTAGGGAACATGTCCCTTCTGACCCTCCTCCGGGGCCGGGAGGGTGTGGGCAATCGGGCGGAATCGAGGTGCCACACCATGGGGGAAACCACGGTTCTGTGCGTGGCATGCGGCAAGCCGAGCGAGGAGGCGGACGCGGCGTACTGCTGGGCCTGCGGGTGGGGCTTGGGGAAGCTGCAGGTCAGGGTCACCACTCCCTGCCTGGTTCCCGACGACGGCGCAGGCAGCGCCTGGTTCGAGCTGGAGTGCGCGAACCAGGGACCCGGCTGCCTGACGTACTGCATCTGCCAGGAACACGAGTCGGAGTTGCCGCTTGTCTTCAACGATGACCCCAACCTCCCGGGCGCCAGTCCGGGCACACTTGGGGGACTGGCTCCCAAGGCCCCGCTGCCTCTGGTCGGGCGCGTCGACCCCAAGGACATCGCCGGCGCCACCCAGATCTCCCTGACCTTGCTCTCGAGCGGGTGTCGTCCCGTCGGGCACGGTGGGCCGGCACGCCCGACGCTCCACCCGGAAGCGGACAAGTGCCAGGTCGCCATCCCCGTCAAGCGCGTGGAAGTGTTCCGCCCGCGCCCGATGGCGGACATCGTCGTGTTCCGGCGTTGCGGCGATAGGGGCTTTTTGGTTGTCGGCAATGACGGCGGCCGGGAGCTCCACTACGAGATCGGCCCACTGCCGGACGGGTTCCGGTTCGTGCGCGCCGATCCGGCCGCCGACAAGCCCGTCGAGCCGGACCTCTCGCCCGACAACCGCACGCGCTACATGGCCCTTGAGCCGGGCGCTACGGGCGAGGTGCACATCGAGGCCCCTCCGCTGAATGCGCCCTGGCCTGACGCGAAGCTGAAGGTCGACGTCGAGAAGGGCCGCTTGGTGCACACGGTCACGCTGTTCCGCGAGCCGATCACGGACATGGTCACCGGCGGCGTCTCGCACATTCTCGGCCTCGACTTCGGCACCGACAAGACCGCGGCCTACGCCACGGAGTACAGGCCCGATGCACAGCTGCGGGAGCAACCGGAGGAGTTGCTGCATGAGCCCTCGACCCTGTACTTCAGTCGGTCGGGCGGCGGTCGACCCGAGCTCGGTCGCCACGTCGATGCCGTCGACGCGAACGATGTGACCGACGGTGGGTTCATCCAGGGCATGAAGCTCCTGCTACTGGAGCCGCCCGGCAGGACGGTCCGCGTCTACGAGCGCAGCTATGCCCCCGCCGAGCTCTTGCGCATCTTCCTCTCTGAGTGCCTCCCGCTGGCCCATCGGAAGCTGGACACGCCCGGACGGCGCGCCTGGGACGACACCCACCATGTCCTCACCATTCCAGTAGTTGGCTCAGACCTCGAGCGCGACCGGCGAGCAGCCCTGATGGCCGAGACGGCGCAGGCCGCCGGGGTGCCCACAGGGCGCGTCACCGCCCATCACCCCGAGCCCGACTGTGCGGCCATCGACTTCGTCCATCAGCGCACGCTGGGCACCGAGGGTTACGACTTCGACCTGCGCCCGGGAGACATCGTGTGCGTCGTGGACGCGGGAGCGGGCACGACGGACGTGAGCATCCTGGAGTGGGATCCCCGTCCGGACGACAACGGGGGCGAAGCGCGCTTCAAAGTCCGCGGCTCCATCGGCTTCAAGTTCGGCGGCTATGAGATCGACAAGCTGGTGGCGTGGGTGTGCTACGAGGAGTGGGGTCTAGGAGCGCTTCCGACCGACCCCGACGCTCCCAAGGACGGCCCCGACTGGTTTGCCGTGAAGGTGAATGCGACCCACCTGCAGTTGTTCCGCAAGGCCAAGGAGACGCTCTACGACGCGATCCACGACGGTGCGGAGTCGCCGAAGGTCGGGTTCGACCCCACCTCCTTCGACAACGTGCCGGAGGGGCGCGCCCTCCACCTCCCCTACGAACGGGTTTCCGGGCACCTCCGGACGCGCATCAGGCAGTTGGTTCTGAGCGGCGACGGCGGTCAAGGCAGCATCGAGGGCTGCTTCAGGGAGGCCGGGGTCAGCCCTCGGGAGGTCCGGTGGGTCTTCCTCACGGGCGGCACCAGCCGGGTCGTCGAACTGCGGGACTGCATTGACGAGTTCTTCCAGCGCGGGGGGAGTCCGCAGTGTCAGATGATCGTGGCCCCGGGGAAGGATGCCGTGATCAACGTGGCGCGGGGTGCGGCGATGCGCTACCAGTACACGATCGAAGGCGCGCTGCCCTGCGCGCTGGACTTGCTGGTCAGCGTTCCGGGTTCGCCGGAGCGCACCGTGGAGATGTTGCCCGCCCGAGACACGCCGGGCGCGGAGCGCGCGCCGGCCCCTCTCCATCTGCGGATGGGGGCGGAGGTGACCTACCGGCTGGTGGCCGACTTCGGCGACGGCCGACCGAAGGGCGCCGTGTACGTGGGTCGGGTGGACCTGACGGACAACAGCACCGAGCCGCACAGGCTCGGGTTCTCGCTGCGCTACGCCCGACAGGCAAACGGACGCAACGAAGCGACGCTGCGCGTGAAGGCTACCCTCGCCTCCACGGGCCAAGTCGTCCTTGACGAGGCGCCCTGCACGATCGCCTTCTGAGCCGCCGGAGGTTCACGATGGCAGACACATCTCCCGCGACGCCGGACGCCGACTCACAGGCCGGCGCCCTCAAGCGGTCCGCCGTCCAGCGCGTGCGCGATTGGCTGGGCAAGCGCCCTCCCGGCTTGACGGTCGGCGCGGCGGCGTGCCTAATCGTGGCGGCGCTGGCGATCGGCGCCCTCATCGCCGGCCCGCGTCCCCGTCAGCGGGAAGGCCGGGCTCCGGCTGGCCCGGAGGTCCTCTGGTACCGCTCGGAGCCCGGCGGCAACGTCAGGCAGGACGTATCCGACGCGTCCGAGAACCTCTCAGACGACCGCGTTGTGACCACCGCGAGACCGATCCAGCACCTGCGTGCCACCATCGAGCTCTCGGTGCCCTCTGCAGCAACTCCCGAGACGGACCCCGAGGGCACTGGCGCAGAGACGCCTTCCCCCGCCAAGTGTGTTCTGATGCGCGTGACCCCGTGGCCGCCGCCCGCCGCCCGTGGCAATGTCACGTTCGCCCTCCTGGCGATCTACTACGCGCCCGAGGCGGACAAGCTGGACAGGTGGGTCCTCAAGCTCACCCAGTGGGAAGACGGCGCCCAGACCACGAACGTCAAGCAGTCCATCGAACTCCCGGCAACCGCTGGGACCGTCACGGTGAAGGCCACGGCCGGGGACTCGCTCAACATCGCGGCGGCCGACGGTGTGATTGACGAGCGAATCAGCGGTGAGAGGTTTGAGGTCTCGTTCGGCGGCGATGTAGCGGCCTCGAAGATCGGCGCGACGGTGATGATCTCTGAGCCGCTCCCCAAGGCGCCCGATCCCGCGCCTCCCGGAGACCGCTCTGGGGGCCAAGCCAAGCACGTCATCCGTCAGGCCCTCTGGGCCCTGTTGGCGTTTGGGCTGCTCCTGGGGCTTGCTGTGTGGTGTGCGTCGACATCAGCGGCGGTGGAGGACGGTCGCCGCGCATGGCAGCACTTGGAGGCTGCGGCCAGGGAGGCCGGGACACTGGACCAGTGGCAGGGCAGGCCGAGGATCCGCCAGGCCGACCAGGTCGGCCCCGGGCTACTGGCGAAGATCCGGGATCTCAAGCAGACGGGACGCCCGCCTCCATCCGGCCCCAAGGAGCCCCCGTCTCCGCCGGACCTCAGCCTCCTGTCCCAGAAGGCCGGGGAGCTCGAGGCCACCATCACCCGGCTGCGCGGACAGGTCTCGGACTTCGAGGGGGAGGCGACCAGAAAGCTCGGCACCTCAGACCGCTTGCCCACCACAGGTGTGCTCGGCCGGCTCGCGGAGCTGGAGAAGCTCGTCGAGAGCGCGACCGCTCGCTTGAGGCGACCAGCGTTGGCCCCCGTGTCGCGCAGCGGCAGCGGTGTCCCCACGCGACTGGATGACAAGAGCAGCCGGCAGAACTGGCTTCAGAAGGTGCGCAGCATCCTGACGACTGCGGACGGGATCGCCTGGTCGCTGGACTGGACGCGCCAGCAGTCGGTGCGGGAGCTACTGTCCTACCAGCGGACGCAGGCGGAAGGCCTGATCGGCGCATGGGACCGGATCGACGACGACAACTGGTCCGAGAGCGTGGTGACGGGTCACTTCGACTCCCTCCATCGGTACGGCGTGCTTGCGTCAGAGACCTCCCCGGCCTTGATGCCAGACGTCGGGCAGGTCCTCCGGAATCTTGAGGACCTTGAGGAGCCCGCCCAGCAGACGATGGCGAACCGGCTGGCAGAAGCCTTGCAGGAAGGGGACAGGGCCTTGCGGGAGGCCCGCGAGGGGATGCGGGCCCGACTGGGTGATGCGCGACTGATTGAGGTCCCTGCCGGTACGCCGCTTCGGGAGGCTCAGGAGTATGCCCAGGTGGGGCAGATGCTCTGGGCCGACCCTCCCGATCCGGGGAAAGCCGAGACTGTGACGGAGACAATCCGCCCGGGTCTCAGCAAGAGAGGCAGGACCCTGCGCAAGGCGCTCGTCGCGGCCTACGGGCGGTGGACGCCGCCCTCGCGGCCGACGACCACGGGGTCGGGGCTCGGCGACGCGAATCCGCCAGGGGAGTCGCAGGGGGAACCGCAAGACGTCGAGAGCCAGGCGATGCAGACCGGCGCCGACCAGAGGGAGACGTCGCCGCCACCCGCACCCACACCGG
>VGFB01000070.1 GCA_016869015.1 Armatimonadota bacterium | reverse complement strand
TGGAGGTAGAAGCTGGCGTTGGTGGTCATCAGGAACTCGGTGTTGCCCCCGTTGTCGTGGGTCCACTCGAGGGGGCAGAGCCATAGCGAGATCGCGCCGCGCGTCGTGAGGGGTGCGTTCAGCTCGCGGGGGAAGAGCGCGCCGCCGCTCTCGCCCCCAGCCACCAGCGCCCGCCCCTTCACGCCGTCCGCGAACTGCGGCGAGCCGTGGAGTGTCGGCTCCCACGCGCCCGCGGCCATGTCGGGCATCAGGCTGTCGCCGTCGAAGGTGAGTCGAAACGTGACCCAATCCACCAACGAGCGCAGCGCGGGGTCGGCGACGTACGGATCGGCGCGCGGGTCGAGGGGCAGCTGGTCGGCCCAGGCCGCCGGCGTCAACGCGCCCAACGCGAGGAGCCCAAACGGAACCAGGCGCATGTCGGTCTCCTTCCCGCGGACATCGCCCTACCAGTCTGCCACGGAGCCGTCCTCGTGCCACAGGCGCGGGTTCTCCCAGCCGCCCTCGCAGAGGTGCTCCTGCAGGGCCTCTTCGTCGACCTCGATGCCGAGGCCGGGGCCCTGAGGCACGTCGACGTGGCCGTCCTTCACGACGAAGGGGTGCTTCAGGTAGCCCTCGCCGAGGCAGACCTGCTCCTGGCAGAGGAAGTTGGGGGTGCAGGCGTCAAGTTGAAGGCCGGCGGCAAGGGAGATCGGCCCGAGTGGGCAGTGGGGCGCGATCGCCGCGTAGTACGTCTCAGCCATCGCGGCGATCTTGCGGACCTCGAGGATGCCGCCGGCATGGGAGAGGTCGGGCTGCAGGATCACGGCGGCCTGCTTCTCCAACACCTCCCGGAAGCCCCACTTGGTGAACAGGCGCTCGCCCGTCGCGATGGGGATGCTCGTGCTGCGGGCGATGGTGACCATCGCGTCCACATTCTCGGGCAGGCAGGGCTCCTCGACGAACATCGGCCGGTACGGTTCGAGCGCCTTACAGAGCTGGATCGCCATCGCGGGCTGCACGCGGCCGTGGAAGTCGATCCCGATGTCGACCTGGTCCCCGACGCCCTCCCTCAGGGCGGCCATGCGGGCGGCCGCCTCGTCGACGAAGGCCGGGCTCTCCACGAAGCGCACCGCGCCGAAGAGGCCCGTCTTCACCGCGTTGAAGCCACGCTCCACGCCCGCCCGGCCCGACTGAGCATACGAGTCCGCATCGCTACCGCCCACGTGGCAGTACACCCGAATCCGGTCCCGCACCGCGCCGCCGAGGAGCTGGTACACCGGCGCGCCGAGGGACTTGCCGAGGATGTCCCACATCGCCTGCTCGAGACCGCTCAGCGCGCTTACGAGAATCGGCCCGCCGCGGTAGAACGCGCCGCGGTATAGGGCCTGCCAGTGGTGCTCGATCCGGCGCGGGTCCTGGCCGATGAGGTACCGGCCCATCTCCTCGACCGCCATCGCGGTTGTCCGCGACCAGCCCTCGACGATGGGCTCGCCCCATCCGACGAGGCCCTCGTCTGTGTGCATCTTCAGGAAGACCCAGCGCGGCCGGACAAAGAGCGTCTCCAGGCGGGTGATCTTCATGGTCAGTGATCCCTCAGCAAGACGAGTAGTCCCCCGTCCACGGCCAACGACGCTCCGTTCACGAACGACGCCTCACCCGACGCGAGGAAGGCGATGGCGGCCGCGACTTCGTCCGGCGAGCCCTCACGCTGGAGAACCTGGGCCGGGTTGGCGTGGGGCGTCCAAGTCTCGCGGTCGACGACGCGGTTCGAGCGATGGTGCAGGGACACGTCGATCGTGCCCGGCAGCACGCAGTTCACCCGCACCCCGCGTGAGCCGAACTCGAGCGCCAGCGCGCGTGTCAGCCCGCACAGACCGGCCTTCGACGCGGCATAGACGGCTCCGCCGGGGTAGGTCTCCTCGGCATGGACGGAGGACACGTTCACGATCGCACCCGTTCCCCGAGCCAGCATGTCGGGCAGCACGCGCTGGGTCAGCAGGTAGGCGCTCTTGAGGTTGGTGTTGATCACCTCATCCCAGAGCGCCTCGTCGAGGCCCTCCAGGCGCCGGAAGCGCGTGATCCCGGCGTTGTTCACGAGCACATCGACCCGCCCGAATGCGGCCAGCGTCTCGCCGACGATCCGGTCGCAGTCGCCGGCCACGCCCACGTCGGCCTGCACGAACACCCCCCGACCGCCGCCCTCCACAACCTCGGCCGCCGTCGCCTCGCCGCCCTCCACATTCCGGTTCGCCACGCTACACACGGCAGCCCCCTCGCGGGCCAGGCGCAGGGCGGTCGCCTTCCCGATGCCGGAAGAAGCGCCGGTTACGATGGTTACGAGGCCGTCGAAGCGATGATCCACAGGGACCTCGGGGTCGGGGCGGGAGTGCACGACGGGGCGGCGCTTCTCTGAGTGAAGGTCCTATTCCTCCGCGAGCCGCCCGACCCGCGTGCTCTCCCCCGAACGGCGGAGACGCAATTCCCCCGTTCGGGTAGGCGCCGGGGACAAGGGTGGCGCTACAATGGGGTGCAGTGTTCCGCCCTTCGTCGCACACCCGCCAAGTCGCGGCGCGACGCCTCGCGCCTGCGCGAAAGAGACAGAATGACTGGCACGCCGGCCCTCACCGAGCCGATCCTCGATGAGGACGCCCTGACGGCAAGTCTGGACACGAGCCGGGCCCCCGATACAGCCCGCCGGGAGGACCTGCTGGCCAAGGCCCGGGAGTGCGCGGGCCTGACGAGAGACGAGGTGGCCGAGCTCATCCACGTGACTGACCCGGAGGGGGTCGAGGCCCTCTTCGAGACGGCCCGGGCCGTGAAGAGCCGCGTCTACGGGGAACGGGTCGTCCTGTTCGCGCCGCTGTACGTGTCGAACGAGTGCGTGGGGAACTGCCTGTACTGCGGCTATCGCCGCGACAATGTCGAGCTCGCCCGCCGAACTCTCGCCGAAGACGAGATCCAGGCGGAGGTTCGGTGGCTCATCAACCACGGCTACAAGCGGCTGCTGCTGGTCTTCGGCGAGCACCACTGTAACGACGTGCAGGCCATGGTGCGGGCCGTGGAGGCCGTCTACCGGACTCACAGTGGACCGGGCGAGATCCGTCGCGTGAACGTCAATGCCGCGCCCCTGTCTCACGAGGACTTTCGCGCACTCAAGCCCGCCGGGATCGGCACGTACCAGGTCTTCCAGGAGACCTACCATCGCGCGACATACCGGCAGGCGCATCCCTCGGGGCCGAAGGCCGACTACGACTGGCGGCTGACCGTCTGGGACCGTTGCTTTCCGGCGGGAATCGACGACATGGGCCTGGGGGTGCTGTTCGGCCTCTACGACTGGCGCTGGGAGCTGCTCGCCCTCCTCGATCACTCCGCCTACCTCGACCACACCTACGGCGTCGGTCCGCACACCATCTCGGTGCCGCGCCTTGAGCCCGCCCTCAACGCCCCCTGGGCCAATCAGCCGCCCGCGCCGGTGAGCGATGACGAGTTCCGGCGCCTCGTGGCGCTGATCCGCCTGGCGGTGCCCTACACCGGCATGATCCTCAGCACGCGCGAGACGCCCGACATGCGCCGCGAGTGCATGGGCTTGGGCGTCTCCCAGATCTCCGCAGGCTCGCGGACCTCGCCCGGAGGCTACACGGACCACCACGAGGACGAAGGCGAGCGGCAGTTCACCGTCGGCGACGACCGCTCCCTGGACGAGGTCATGCACGATCTGTGCATCATGGGCTATCTGCCCAGCTTCTGCACTGCGTGCTACCGTGCCGGACGAACCGGCGAGGACTTCATGGCGCTCGCCAAGCCGGGCACGATCCACCAGATGTGCCTCCCCAACGCGCTGCTCACCTTCAGGGAGTACCTGCTCGACTACGCCTCCCCGGCGACCCGCGAGGCCGGCGAGCGGATCATCCAGCGACACCTGGGGGACATCCGCAAGGAGGGTCTCCGCCAGGAAACGCTGAAGCGACTGGAGCGGCTGACCCAAGGCGAGCGAGACCTGTATTTCTGACGGCCGGAGCTCCGGAGTCTCGGAGGGGCGGGGAAGGGCGACCACAGCGGCGAAGGCGTCGCTCCCACCACGGCGGAGAACGACGAGGTGCTGTCGATGAACGAGATCATCGCGAAGGAAGAGATCGCCCCGGACACGTACCGGTACCAGATCTACCACCCCCGAATCGCCCAGAAGCGGAAGGCCGGTCAGTTCGTGATCGTGCGGACCCATGACGGCGGCGAGCGCGTACCGCTCACCATCGTTGGCTCCGACCTCACGGCCGGGACGGTGACCCTGATCTTCCAGGCCGTCGGGCACTCGACGCGGGAACTGGCGCAACTGGGCGTCGGCGATCGTCTGCTGGACCTCGCCGGGCCCCTCGGTCAGGCCACCCACATCGAGAACTACGGCCGCGCCTGCGTGATCGGCGGCGGCTACGGGACGGCCCCCGTCCTCCCGATCGCGGCGGCTTTGGGGGACGCCGGGAACGACCTGATCGGCATCATCGGCGCTCGCACGAAGGAGCTGGTGATCCTCGAGCAGGAGCTCGGCGACATCTGCTCCCGCCTCGAGGTGGCGACCGACGACGGCAGCTACGGCCACCCCGGCTTCGTGACCGATGTGCTGCAGGCCCTCCTCGACGAGGGCGAGCCGATTGCCTTCGTCCTGGCGGTCGGGCCCTCCCCGATGATGCGAGCGGTGGCGAACCTCACGAAGCAGCGCGCGATCAGGACGATGGTAAGCCTCAACCCGCTGATGGTGGATGGCACGGGGATGTGCGGGGGCTGTCGGGTGGAGGTGGGGGGGGAGACGAAGTTCGCCTGCGTGGATGGGCCGGAGTTCGACGGACACCAGGTCAACTTCGACTTGCTGATGAAGCGGCAGGGCACGTACAAGCCCGAGGAACAGGAAGCCGCCGCACACGGCCCGCACTGCCGGATTGGGCTGGACGCGGCCCGCTGAGGAGTCGTCGGTCGGCAGATCCGCATACGGAGAGAACCCCATGAGCCCCAAGGCTACCGCGATCCCGCGCCAGCCGATGCGCGAGCAACCCCCGCTGGAGCGGATCGGCAACTTCGAGGAAGTGCCCCTCGGCTATACGGAGGAGCAAGCCCGGGTCGAGGCCGGCCGCTGCCTGCAGTGCAAGAAGCCCAAGTGCATCGAGGGCTGCCCGGTGGCGGTGGACATCCCGGGCTTCGTGGCACTGGTGCATGAGGGGAAGTTCGCCGAGGCGGCCCGCAAGATCAAGGAGACCAACGTGCTGCCGGCGGTGTGCGGCCGCGTCTGCCCGCAGGAGACGCAGTGTGAGGAGCTCTGTGTGCTGGGCAAGAAGGGCGAGTCGGCGGCCATCGGGCGTCTGGAGCGCTTCGCGGCGGACTGGGAGCGGACCCAGGGCCTCGTCGAGCGGCCGCGGACGGCGCCCCCGACCGGACGCCGCGTGGCGATCATCGGGTCGGGTCCGGCGGGCCTGACCTGCGCGGCCGACCTCGCGCGGCTGGGGCACGATGTGACCGTCTTCGAGGCCTTGCACGAGATGGGCGGCGTGCTCGTGTACGGCATCCCGGAGTTCCGGTTGCCGAAGAAGATCCTCCGCGAGGAGATCGACGCCCTGCGGGACATGGGCGTGAAGCTGGAGACCAGCGCCGTCATCGGGAAGCTCGCGACGATCGACGAGCTGGTGCATGAAGACGGCTTCGACGCCGTGTTCGTCGGCACGGGCGCCGGGCTCCCGCACTTCATGGAGATCCCCGGCGAGAACCTGCTCGGCGTCTACTCGGCCAATGAGTTCCTCACCCGCGCGAACCTCATGCGCGCCTACAGCTTCGGGGAGGCGGCCGATACCCCGATTGCCCGGGGCAAGCGCGTGATGGTCGTCGGCGGCGGGAACGTCGCGATGGACTCGGCCCGCACGGCGCGACGGCTGGGCGCGGAGAAGGTCGTTCTGGCCTACCGTCGCTCGCGCGATGAGATGCCCGCCCGCGCGGAGGAGATCCACCACGCGGAGGAGGAGGGCATCGAGTTCCACCTGCTGACCGTGCCGGTCGAGCTGCGGGGGGACGAGATGGGCCGCGTCTCCTCGGCGGTGATGCAGAAGATGGAGCTGGGCGAGCCCGACGACAGCGGTCGCCGGCGACCAGTGCCGGTCGAGGGCTCGGAGTATGAGGAACCCATCGATGTCGCCATCATCGCCATTGGGGCCGGTGCCAACCCCCTCATCAGCAGTACCACCGCGGGCCTCGAGACCAATCGCCGGGGCTACATCGTGTCCGACCCGGAGACGGGCGCTACGAGCATCCCCGGCGTCTACGCCGGAGGCGACATCGTCACCGGCTCCGCTACGGTGATCGAGGCCATGGGCGCCGGACGCCGGGCGGCCGCAGCGATCCACCAGCACCTCATGGAGGTGCGCCGGTCGACGGAGGCGCGCGCCGAAGTCTGACGCGCCGGCTGAAGGCCCCCCAAGAGTAGACGCGGCGCGGGCCCTTGGCCTGCGCCGTGTCCACTTCCGGCCGGATCTGGGCCACCTGCCCAGAGCGGTCTACCCTCACCCACCGCCGAAGGGATCGGGCGGGCCGAGTTGGTCGGCCAGAGGGTCTTCGGCCGCCTCCGTCTCGTCGGGCAGGGCCCGAGTGAAGTAGTCCCGCAGGTAGTCCGAGTAGCCTGCCACCGCCGAGGGGGCAAGCGCCGCCGGAACGTCCTCCACAGTCAGGGAGAAGGCGGCCGGAGCCCCGGGCGCCGCGGTGACCACGACGTAGCAGGGCGCAGCCCCAGCGGGAAGCACCGTCGCCGCCTCGCTCCCGCCCGGGGTCGTAGAGGCCGAGATGAGGACCCCGGGCTCGGCACAGATGTACAGGTCCAGGTCCGCGTACGGCGGGTCGGCCGCCAACTGGACCCTGGGCACCGTCGCCGCCAGGGGGGCCTCCATCCGGTAGACCGCCATCCCCCCTCCCTCCAACCGGCCCGCCACGGGGCCGGCAGAGGGCAGCGGCTGCGCGTTCGTCGGATCGAAGGTCGGCGCGGCGCGCGTCGCGACGGCCGCCATCCCGAAGCCGCACGGTTGATCGGCCGCGACCTCGATCAGCTGCAGCCGGTCCTCGGACAGCCGAATGGGCGCGAGTCGCTCCCCGCTCACTTCCTGTTCGCGGACCACCCACCCCCCCTCGTCGCGGACCGTGACCCTCAGCCGCCCGCCCGGCCGATCCGGACACACCAGCAGTTGCGGCGGCGCGTAGTCGGTATTGAGCAGCCACCCCCGGAACGGTTGAGCCGGGTCTACGATCTGCCCGAGGACGCGCTGGCCGCTAAGGAACGCCTTGGGCTGAGTCGCCGCAATCCGCGCGAGCACCACCGGGCCGGGTTCCTCCTGGGCGAGCTCGACCGACAGCGCGTAGTCGGTCCCCTCGCCCGGTTGTCGGCTGGCGAGCCACACCGCGACGTACACCGGGCCGCTCACCCCCTCCAACGACGCACGCAGCGACTGGCGCTCGGTCCCCTCCGATGCTTCCCCGAGCACTTCCCCTCCCGGCCGGCAGATCCCGAAGCCAAGGACGGCCTTCCGGGAGTCGTCGGCGGTCAGCTCGAAGCGCGCCACGTTCGCCACGGTCTCCGGCAACTCCACGACGTACCAGCGGACGGTCGGGGAGTCCTCATCCTCCGACGGCAAGCGCCCGGAGGCGGGGTGGCCGGGCTGCAGAGGCAAACAGGCATCCGCGTAGATCGGCAGTCCCGCGATAACGGCGCGCGGCGACAGCTCGGCCCGCAGAGCGAACGGACACGCCTGGGCCTCTGACTCATCGGGTTCGTACAGCTCGACCCGCACGAAGACGCGCGGCAGGCCCTCGACGGGCGTCAGGCACTGCTCCTGGGGGCAGACCCCGCTAGAGGCTGCGAGTTCGCGGCCCTCCGGATCGAACAGCGCGAGGTCCGCATCGAAGCTCGCATCCTCGGGGAGCGTCAACGTGACCCGCAGAGAGCGGATGTCTTCCGCCTGTGGCACGTTCAGCCGGTACCAGACCGCCGGCGTCCGCGCGGTGAGCGTGCCCTCCACGTCCTGGTCGGGCGTCAGCGCCGCCGCCCGACGGGGGAGGGTGACCGTCTCCCCCTCGGCCCCTACGTCAGCCATGGTCGGCTGCACATCCCCCAGGCCGGGTGTCGTAAGCACCAGACCAAGGCCCAGCACCAACCTCCACTGTCCAGCGGAGACCGCTTGCGAAACGCCCCTCATCGGAACACCATCCTTCCCCGGCCCGGCGCCCCCGCGCCCGGCTCGGAATCCCTCGGGCTCGGCCCTCGGTGGCCACCCTCTCCTTCGGAGCCGACGGGGGAGGGTCCTGCAACAATCCTGGCTCCGGCATGCAGCCCGGCCGCCGGGCCCGGACCACATCCCCCGTTCGGGGGAGGGTGAATTCCCCCGTTCGGGTAGCGGCAACCGGCGCGCCTGCCCGTACAATGACACCGTCGGCCACAGCGCGGCGTGTACCCGGGAGGTTCGAGGGCCTTGACACTAGCCGGGGCCGTGGAAGTTCTAAAGGCGCAGGCCGTGGTTCCCGCCGATGACGAGCAGGCGCCCCTCAGCGGCTGTTTCGCCGCCGACCTGATGAGCGACGTGCTGGCCTTCGGGCGCGAGGGCTCGCTGCTGATCACGGGGCTGGCGACCGACCAGGCCATCCGGACCGCCGCCATCAAGCACCTTGTCGCCGTGGTCATCATCGAGGGGAAGCCCGTACACAGCGACCTGGTCGAGACGGCCTGTGAGGAGAACGTCCCCGTCTACCAGACGCCGCTCTCCAAGTACGAGGCGTGCGGGCTGCTGATGCAGGCGGGACTGCGCCCATACCGGAAGGGCACCGCAACTGACTGAACTCTCCCAGACGAGGGGACGGATCCCCTCGCTGCCGAGGACCTGAGGCTCCGTCTGCGGCTCCATGGACACGCGCCGACTCGCTCACCACGAGTTCCCGATCCTCGGCCGGGCCTACTTCCTGGGCGGCCGGGCCTCGACTTCGGTCAAGCAGGTCCTTCGCGAGGCGGGCGTCGACGACGCGGCTATCCGGCGGATCGCCGTGGCCTGCTATGAGGCCGAGATGAACGTCGTGCTCCACGCCCGCAGCGGCTACATGGCTGTGGACATCTATCCGGATCGCGTGACCATCGCCGTGATCGACAAGGGCCCCGGCATCGAGAACGTCGACCTCGCGATGACCCCGGGTTGGTCGTCGGCCACGGACGAGGCCCGCGCCCTGGGCTTCGGCGCCGGAATGGGGCTGCCGAACATCCGCGAACAGGCCGATGCGATGGACATCCGGACGGCCAAGGGCGACGGCGTGCAGTTGTTCCTGACTTTCAAGCGAGAGGTGACCGACGATGGAGCCCCCCCAACCGGTGACAGTGGGACGCGCGGTTGAAGCGCTGGACCTCGGGACTTGCGTGAGCGCCGACCCCGAGGCCCTGATCGCCGGGGCCCAGGTCAGCGACCTGCTGAGCTACGTCATGGCGGAGGGCCAACGCGGGCAGGTCTGGGTGACCATCCAGACCCATCCCAACATCGTGGCGGTCGCGGGCCTGGCGGGGATGCACGCCATCATCATCGCCGGAGGCTTCGAGCCCGAGCCCGAGACCATCGCTCGGGCCGAGGAAGAGGGGATGGGTCTGTTCACCTCTGCCCAGACCGCCTACCTGTTGGCCGGCAAGCTCTACGAGCTGGGCGTGAGGTGAGCGGCCATTGAGCCCGGGACGGACGGCCCTCCGATGACCGAGCGCGTGCCCATCGACCTGCATGTCCATACGGCGCTATCCCCATGCGCGAGCGCCGAGATGACGCCCCCGTCGATTCTGCTGTCCGCTGAACGACGCCGGATCGGGGTCCTGGGGGTTGTGGATCACAACACGGCCGGGAACGCGCGAGCGGTCATGGAGGCGGCGCCGGCCTTTGGGGTTCGGGTCCTGGTCGGTCTGGAGATCGAGAGCGTCGAGGGCGTGCATGTGCTGGCCCTCTTCGACTCGGCGGATGCGGCGATGGCCCTCGACACCGTGATCGGGGAGTGCCTGCCGCCCCGACCCAACCGGATCGAAGCCTTCGGCGAGCAGTATCTCCTGGACCCGCTGGGGGAGATCATCGGCGAGGACCCTCGGCTCCTCGCGGCAGCGGTCGACCTGGGCCTCGAGGCGATCGTGGAGCTCATCGGCCGCTACGGCGGCCTGAGCATTCCGGCGCACATCGACCGCCGCGCCAACGGTCTGCTCCCCACCCTCGGCTTCATCCCGTCGGGGCTGTCGAGCGACTTGTGGGAGCTCTCGCCGCACACCACGCCCGACGCCGCCCGGGAGACGT
>VGFB01000069.1 GCA_016869015.1 Armatimonadota bacterium | reverse complement strand
CGTCTTCCTGCGCGAGGGCAACCGGGCGTACGCTGTCGCCTGCCCGTACTTCGACCAGGTAGGGCTTGTGACGCAGCTGTACCGCATGGGGCAGGCCACGACCCTCGGCCAGCTCAAGGACGCCCTCTTCATGCTCCAACTCATGGAGCAGAACACGATGATGGCCGACGTCGAGGGGAACCTCTTCTACTTCCGCAACGGCCGCGTGCCGGTACGGCCGGAGGGCCTGGACTTCACGAAGCCCGTCCCGGGGAACACGGCCGAGACGGAGTGGCGCGGGCTGTACCCGCCCGCCCGGCTCGTGCAGCTGGAGAACCCACCTCAGGGCTACATGCAGAATAACAACTGCGGGCCGGAGTTCATGTTGGTCGATTGCCCACTGAAGCCGGGGGACTACCCGCCCGAGGTGTACGGGGGGGGCGGCGACCATTCCCGCAGCCTCCGGGGTCGCCGCCTGTTGCACGCGGCCGATCGGCTCACCGTCGAGGGGGCCATCGAGATCGCTCTGGACACCCACGCCGAGGGCGTCGAGGAGTGGCAGTCCGCTCTCGACCAGGCCCGACAGGGAGTCCCCGAGTCAGCCATCGCCGGCGAGCCCGGTCTTGCGGAGGTGCTCGCAGCGTTCCTGGCATGGGACGGCTGCCTCACCGCCGAGGCGTCGGCCGCGCCGTTCTACCGCGCTCTCCTGGAGGCCGCCCGCGAGGCCCCACTCGACTGCGGCCCGATCCACCGCCGCGAGCCGCTCAACAATGAGCAGATCCAGGCCGTTCGCGCGGCGGTCCTCACGGCCGTGCGCCGGCTGTCGGACCTCTACGGCAGGACGCTGATCCCCTGGGGCGAGGTGCATCGCGTCCGGCGGGGCGACCGGTCGTTCCCGGCGCCGGGGGGCGACGCCGGCAGCGGCAGCACTCTGCGCGCCATCGGCGTCGCTCGCGACGAAGCGAGCGGCATCTGCTACGGCGAGAGCGGGCAGTCGTGGACCCAGGTGGTGGTCCTGGAGCGCGGCAACGTTCGGTCCTTCTCCGCGACCCCCTACGGCCAGAGCGACCACCCCAGCTCGCCGCACTTCTTCGACCAGGGCGAGAAGCTCTTCAGCCGCCTCAAGCTGAAGGACACCTACTTCCAGCCCGGGAGCCTGGAGGGCCACGTCGAGTCCGAGATCACCCTGACCTTCGAGCCCTGACCGTCCCCGCCGGTCTCGCCCCCGTGGTCCGGGACGTCGGTGCCTTCCAGTCTTCGGGCCGCGATGGGCAGTGGTGCCCCCTCGATCGGGGAGTCCGGCTTGTCGCCGAGGTAGGGGGAGGCCGACAGCCGCTAGCCCCGTGCCACGTGACCTGTGTGCGCCGGAATGCCGGCGGCCCTCCGCTCCGCCTCCAGCAGGCGGTCCAGGGCCTCCTCGGCCTCGCGGTTCTCCGGATCGAACGCCAGAACCAGGGCGTAGGTGTCGGCCGCGCGAGCCGGGGCGCTTGCCCGCTCATACGCCCGGGCCAGCCGCAACTGGTACCCCACCTCGGCGGGCCGGAGGTCGACGAGGCGGGTGAGGGTGCGCGCCTCCTCGTCGGGCTGACCCAAAGACTGATAGGCGTCGGCCAGGGCGGCGAGGGAGATCTCGCTGTTCCGCCAGACATCGCAGATGTCGTTCAGCGCCATCAACGTCTCGCCCGGCGCCTCGTCGCGCAGCACGTCGCTGAGCAGGGATACCACGGCCCGGCTCGGGCCCCGCTCGACGCCGACACGTCGCAGCGCCTCGCACGCGGCGCTCGGCGACACGGCCCGCGCGGCGAGGAGCTGCCGGATCCCGCTGATGCCCCGGGGTTCCGCCGCCGGGCTCTGCAGCAGGAAGGAGTACTCCCACAGCGCGTCCTCGGGACGCCCGGCGATCGCGAGCGTCGCCGCCAGCGACGCCCGATAGTCGGGAGGCATCCCCTCAGCCGTCGCCGCGCGGGAGAGTTCCGCCACGGCCTCGGCGTGGAGCCCCAGCGCGTGCTTGACCAGTCCGCGGACGTACGCGGCCTCCGCTGCCGTCTGCGGCGTCTCAACCGCCGCGAGCAGCACGGCCAGTGCCCGGTCGGGGTCCGCGTTCAGCAGGTGCGCGTAGGCCAAGCCCACTTCCAGGGCCGGCTCCGGCGTCTCGGCCTGTCGGGCCTGCAGCGCCGCCACGGCCTTCTCCGGACCATACAGACGGGAGACCACGTCGGCCAGCAGCCGATAGCCGGCCGGGTCGGAGGGCTCAAGGTCGACGGCGCGCGTCGCGGCGCCGAAGGCGTCGAGCAGCCGGTCCGCCTCGAGAGCCACCTGGGCCAGCTCCATCACCGCCCGACGGTTGCCGGGATACAGCTCCAGGTAGCGGGTGACGTAGGCCTGGGCCTGCTCGAGCTGCCCCTCATCCCGGCACAGAGCGACTACCATCGTGAGGGCGTCGTAGTCCCCGGGCTTGGACCAGAGGTAGCGCGCGTACCGTTGGATGGCCTCCTCGCGGAGACCCACCGATGCGCAGAGCTCCGCCGCGACGCGCTGGAAGATGGGGCGCCTCGGGTAGAGCGCCGCCAGTCCACGGATCTGCGCAAGGGCGGCTTCGTCACCCAGGTGTCGACGATAGGCGCCCACCAGGGTCCGGACTGCCTCGGGCGGAGGATCGGGGATCGCCAGCAGCGTTACCAGGAAGTCGCGGCCCGCCCGCGGGTCGCCGGCCCGCTCGTAGGTGCGGACGAGGGCCTCGAGGTAGTCCGTGTCGTCCGGCGCCTCGGTGGCGACCTGACGACGGAGCCGGATCGCCTCCTCCAAGCGGCCTGCGAGCTCCTCGCACCGGGCCAGGCGATCGGCGGCCCACACGCTGTTCGGCCGCTCGGCGAGGATGCCCAACAGCAGGCGTCGGGCCTTGTCGAGCTGGCCCGTCCTCACGTAGAGGGCCGCCAAGTCGGAGCGTACCACCAGGTTGCTGGGGTCTCGCGTCAGGAGCAGTTCGTACTCGTGCACCGCGTCCTCAAGCCGCCCCTGAGCGGCCAGAAGCCGGCCAAGGGGGGTGAGGTACTGCGTCTGCGACCCATCCACCCGCTGGATGGCCTCCAGGTGGGCGATCGCCCCGTCCAGATCGCCAAGCACCTCCGCCGACTTCGCCAGGCGGTAGCGAGCCTCCGTGCTGTCCGGCTCCCGCCGGAGCACCTCCCATGCCTGAACGTCCGCAGCCCGCGTCTCCCCGAGCTCGCGGTAGACGTCGCTGAGAGCCAGGCGGATCGAGGGGGCGCTCGGCCGCATTGCGGCCAGGCTGATGAGGGCATCCCGCGCCAGGTCGGGTCGGTCCAGACCTCGCGCCAGGTCCGCAACGGCGCCCAGCGCGACCTCGTTCTCCGGATCGAGCGCCAGCCCCGTCTGGAAGGCCGCCAGCGCCTCCTCGTTCTGCCCGAGTTGCGCCAGCAGGCTCCCCAGCCGGAACGGCCACGCGGCCTCCGTCGGCTGCAGTTGTGCGGCCTGACGGTACTGCTCCACCGCCGCCTCGCGCTGGCCCAGCGCCACCAGGCAATCGGCGAGCGCCGCCCGAAGCTTGGGGTCCCGCGGACGCTCACGAACCGCCTCCTGGTAGTGCGGGCGAGCCAGCGAGGCCTGTCCCGAGCCCATGTACGTCGCCGCGAGGTTCTCGTGCAGTTCGAGGGCCTGGGGACCCCGGACGAGGTTCGAGAGCCGCTCATACACCCCGAGGGCCTCCCGCTTCAGGCCCAGCGCCTGGCTCTCCTTGGCCAGTTCCGCGAGCAACACCGGGTCGTTGGGGTTGTCCTGCAGCATCCGGCGGAGCAACTGGCGCGCGTCCAGATGCCGCCCCGCCGACTGGTAGAGGTCCAACAGCCCATACAGCGCCCGGGAGTGCTTCGGCTCCAACTCCAAGGCCCGCTCGTAATACAACTCCGCGTCGGGAGCCTGGGCGGCCTTCGCATAGGCCTCCGCCAGGGCGATGAGGACGGACACGTCGCGCGGCGACCTGACTGCGGCGGCGCGGAGGTAGGGGAGGGCCGCCGCCGTCTCGCCGACCTCGAGCAGTGACCGGCCGTACGCGTAGCTGGCCTGCGGATCGTCTCCCAGCTCCGGCATGGCCGGGCGGAGGGTCTGGGCGCACTCGCGGTACCGGCCCATGCGGAAGTAGGTCAGGCCCAGACCGCGTCGGGAGGAGGTCAGAGCAGGGGAGACGGTGAGGGCGGAACTGAAGGCGTTGACCGCGTAGCGTAGCTGAGACGTCTGCAGGTAGCACCAGCCGAGCCGGTCGTAGGCCTCGGAGTTGCGCGAGTCGATCAGGACCACGCGACGGAAGTAACTGATGGCGCCGGGGTAGTCGCCCGCCTTCATCAGGCGCTTGCCCGTCGCGACGTGCTGGCGCAGCGTCTGGACCTCGGTGAGCGACGCCTGGCCCCACGCCCCGGCGGCCGCAATCAACACGCCTAACGCCCAGATGCCGATGGGTCGGGCCATGATGCGAGCCGCCGACCTCCAGAGCACGCCGCCTGCGTCAGTACGAGTCACACAGCCGTTCTTCCGTGACCTCCCACGATTCCCCTGCCAGCCTCCGACTAAAGCACGAGCGGTAGCCCTCGTGGCACGCCGCGCCGGTCTGCTCCACCTCCAGAAGCAACGCGTCCCCGTCGCAGTCCCGCCGGAGGGCGACGACTCGCTGCACGTTCCCGGAGGTGGCGCCCTTCACCCAGAACTGCTGTCGCGAGCGCGACCAATACGTCGCGTCGCCGGTCGCGATCGTCCGTTCCAGGGCCTCGCGGTTCATGTACGCCACCATCAGCACGTCCCTTGAGACGGTGTCGGTGACGACGACCGTGATCAACCCGTTGGCGTCGAGCTTCAGGTCATCGAAGAGCGGCATCCTTCGTCCCCCCGAGGTCTGGTCCCCGCGCTAGAGCCGTACCGGGATCCCGCGCGCGTGCAACCCCTCTTTCACCGCACGCACCGAGGTCTCGCGGAAATGGAAGATGCTTGCGGCAAGCACGGCGTCGGCCCGACCGTACAACAGCGCCTCGGCCATGTGGTCTATCGTTCCCGCGCCTCCGGAGGCGATGACCGGGATCGAGACGCGTTCGGCGATGCGCCGCAGCAGCTCCACGTCGTAGCCGGCCTTCGTGCCGTCCGCGTCCATGCTCGTCACGAGCAGCTCGCCGGCGCCCCGCTGCTCCGCCTCGACCACCCACTCCAGCGCGTCCACCTCCGTCGGCTGAGACCCGCCGTGCGTCCACACCCGCCACGAGATCTCCGCCTCCGGGCTCGGCCCGAGGCTCGAGTCATCCCGCTCCGCCCGCGGCTCGCGGCGAGCATCCACCGCCACCACGATGCACTGGCTCCCGAAGCTCTCCGCTCCGGCACTGATCACGTCGGGCGTCAGGATCGACGCCGTCATCAAGCTGACTTTGTCCGCCCCGGCCTTCGTGATCTCCCGGATGTCCTCCACCGTGCGGATACCTCCGCCAACGGTGAAGGGGATGAAGATCTGCTCCGCCGTCCGGCGAACGATGTCCAGCATGATCGGCCGGTGGTCCTTCGAAGCCGTGATGTCCAGGAACACCAGCTCATCAGCCATCTCCTGGTCGTACCAGGCGGCCTGCTCCACCGGGTCGCCGGCGTCGCGGTGGTCGATGTACTTCACGCCCTTCACCACGCGGCCGTCCGTCACGTCCAAGCAGGGAATGATCCGCTTCGTCAGCATGTGGCTGTCCCTCGAGAGGGGCGAGGCCCCGATCACCGATACGCGACGTGTCGGTGTCGGACCCGAATGACGGTTACCGTCCGTTCGGCATCGTCCACCTCGTAGATGATCCGATACGCCCCCATCCGCACGCGCCAGTCGCTCCGGGACCCCGCGATCTTCCGGCATCCTGGAAAGCGTGGGTCCTCCGCCAACGCCTTGATCCGCTGCACCGCGCGCTCGAACTCGCTACCCGGGAGCGCCCGCAGATCGGCTTCGGCAGCGCGCTCCAGATGGACCCTATGCACTGGGGGCATGCTCCTCCAGGAACTCCTCGAGTGGGCGCGCCTTCAGTCCCCTGGCGCGCATCTGCTCGAGCATGGCGAGATCCTCCAGATCCTCGAGCCTCTCCAGCATCTCACGGTACTCCTCAATACCGAGTATCACCGCCACGGCACATCCGTCGCGGTACACGATGTCTCTGATGATCCGCCCCGCCATCTCCTCACCTCCTGGCCGCTCGGAGCGGCTCCGTCCCGTGGTCAGACCTCCATCTGGCCCCAGTGGCCTCCAGCAGCGTGAACTTCCCCTCGTACAGCGCCTTCCCGACGATGCAGCCGGTCACTCCGACCGGGCCCAGCGTCCGCGCGACGCTCTCGATGTCGGTCAGCGACGCGATGCCCCCTGACGCCGTCACCTCGCACGACACCGCCTCGGCCACGGCGCCGATGGTAGCGAGGTTCGGACCGCGCAGCATCCCGTCGGTGGCGATGTCCGTCACGATCAGCCGCGCCACCCCCATCGCCGCCATCTCCTCGGCCGCGTCCACCATGCTGCGCTCCGTCAGCTCCGTCCACCCCTGAACCGCCGCCTTGCCCTCGCGTCCGTCAATGCCGACGACGATCCGCTCGCCCCACCGGTCGACGGCCGCGTGCACCATCTCCGGATCGCGGAGGGCCGCGGTGCCGATGATCGCCCAGCGCGCCCCCAGCCCCAACACCGTCTCGATGTCCTCGACAGTGCGGATGCCGCCGCCGATCTCCACCGGCACCTCTGTCGCGCGGCAGATCGCCCGCAACGACTCCGCGTTCGCCCGCATGCCCGATACGGCGCCGTCCAGGTCCACGACATGGATGATGCGGGCGCCCTCGTCGGTCCAGCGCCTGGCCATCGCGGCCGGGTCGTCGGAGTAGACCGTCTTCCGCCGCAGGTCGCCCTGCACGACCCGCACGCACTGGCCCTGCGACAGGTCGATGGCGGGGATGACGATCACGGCGCGCCCCCCGCCTGCCGCGCGACTTCCTGCCGGAAGTTGTCCAGGATCCGCAGGCCGATGTGCTGGGACTTCTCCGGATGGAACTGACACGCGAAGACGTTGCCGCTCCGAACCGACGAGACGAACTCGTACCCGTAGTCCGTCGTCGTGGCGACGATGTTCGGATCGGCCGGGACGACGTGGAACGAGTGCACGAAGTACACGTTCGATCCGTCCGGGACGTCGGCGAGATGGGGAGGAGGCGTGTTGTGGATCTTGATCTGATTCCAGCCGATCTGGGGGATCTTCAAGTCGTGCCGGAACAGCTTCACCTGCCCCTCGAACACGCCCAGGCCCGCCACGCCGGGCGACTCCTCGCTCTCCTCGAACAGCAGTTGCAGCCCCAGGCAGATGCCCAGGAAGGGCTTCCCCGACGCGATGCTCTCGCGAATCACCTCGGCGAGGCCAAGGCGGTTCAGGTTCCGCATGCAGTCCCCGAAGGCGCCCACGCCCGGCACCACGACGCCGTCCGCCGCCAGGATCGACTCGGCTTCCTGGGTGAGCCGCGCGTCGCAGCCGACGCGCCGCAACGCCTTGTCGACGCTCCCCAGGTTGCCCAACTCGTAGTCGACGATCGCGATCATGTGAGCGTGCCCTTCGTGCTCGGGACGTCCGACAGTCGCTCGTCAATCCGCGTGGCCTGATCCAGGGCGCGTGCGAACGACTTGAACGTGGACTCGAGGATATGGTGCGAGTTATCACCCGACTGCTGCGTGACATGGAGCGCCACCTTCGCGTTGTGCGCGAAGGCGCGGAAGAACTCGTGGGCCAACTCCGTGTCGAAGCCGCCCACCTTCTCCGTCGGCAGCGTCAGCCCCCAGGCCAGGTGCGCACGCCCCGAGAAGTCCAGCGCCACTTGCACCAGTGCCTCATCCAGCGGGCAGAGCCCCGATCCAAAGCGCACCATGCCCCGCTTGTCACCCACCGCCTGGGCGAACGCTCGCCCGAGAACGATCCCCACATCCTCCACCACATGATGATCGTCGATGTGCCGGTCGCCCTCGGCTGCTACCCGCAGGTTGAAGACGCCGTGCCGGGCGATGTGGGTCAGCATGTGGTCGAAGAAGCCGACCCCGGTGCCGATGTCGGCCCGCCCGGAGCCGTCGAGCGTAAGCTCGACCTGCACCTTCGTCTCCGCCGTCTCCCGTTTCACGCTCGCCGTCCTGTTCATGTCAGACCCCAGAGTGCGGACCTCGGACTTGAGACCGCAGACTTCAGACTCCGAACGGGTAGCTACCGCTAGAGCGCCTCCGCGTGGAGCGTGCCCTCTCCGAGCAGGCCGGCGACAGCCTGCGCAAGCTGCGGGGTGGAGTCGACGGTGAACCTGTCCGGTAGTAATACGCGGCACGGGCCATCCGGTTCACAGAGCCGGAGAACCACTCGACTCGAGCCCTGATGCTGGCCGAAGAGGGTGCGGAGCTGGTTCAGTCGCTCCCGCAGCTGTCGCCGGTCGCGGCAGAGCTCGTGGGGGAGATCGATGCGCACGCATTGGCGGCGCGCCCGCTCCTGGGCCGCGGCCTCGCGTCCCTGCTCGACGGCGTCGCGGCGCTTCTTGGAGGGGCGACCGGCCTCGTCGAGGGTCTTCACGCCGTCCGCGATCAGCTTCAGCTCCGTCTCCTGATCGTCCCCGCGCCGTTCGAGTTTCCCCTCGATGACCAGCAACGCGTCGGGCACCAACAGCTCCCGGCACTTGGCGTAGGTGCGAGGGAAGACCGTCACATCCAGCTCCGCCGTCGCTCCCTGCAGCTTCAGGACGGTCATCTCCTCCCCGCGCTTGGTGATGATCGACCGCATCTCGCCGACCATGCCCCCCACGATGACCGCCTGCCCGCCCGGCAGACCCTCCAACTCCTCGAGGCGGGCCGTGGTCTTCTCCTCGACCTCCCTCGCGCGCTTCAGGAGCGGGTGGCTGGTCACGAACAGGCCGAGATACTCCTTCTCGTTGTCGCGTCGCTCCTGCTCGGCCATCGGCTCCACGTCCGGCAGTCGCTCATCGACGACGCCGGGCGCCGGGCCCGCCGCGCCATCGACCTCGAACAGCGACCCCTGGCCGACCGCGGCATCCTGCTGGTGCTTCTGTCCGGCCGCCGCGGCGGCCCTGAGGCCCTTGACCTGCGCGTTGCGCTCGCCGAAGCCGTCGAACGCCCCCGCCCGGATCAGCACCTCGACCGTCGCCTTGCTGGCGACCCCCGACGAGATGCGCCGGCAGAAGTCCCACAGGCCGCGGTACGGTCCGTTGGCCTCGCGCTCCTCGACGATCGCCTCCGCCGTCTTCCCCCCCACGTTCTTGATGGCGGTAAGACCCCACAGCACGGCGCCGTCCCGCACCAGGAACTGCGCGCCGCTGCGGTTCACGTCCGGCGGCAGCACCTCCAGCCCCGAGCGCCGACAGTCCGTCACGTACTTCGCCACCTCCGAGCTGTCGTCCATGATGGTCGACAGCTGTGCGGCGAGGAACTCGGCCCGGTAATGCGCCTTCAAGTACGCCGTCCAGTACGCCACCAGCGCGTAGCCCGTGCTGTGCGACTTGTTGAACCCGTACCGGCTGAACGTCTCCATCCGCTCGAAGACCTGCTCGGCCACCCTCCGCTCGACCCCGTGCCCCACGCAGCCGTCCAGGAAGAGCGGCCGCATCTGGTCCATCTTGGCCTTCTGCTTCTTGGCCATCGCCCGCATGATGATCTCGGCCTGCGGCATCGTGAAGCCGGCCAGGTCGGTCGCCGTGCGCATCACCTGCTCTTGGTACAGCAGCACGCCGAAGGTCTCCGCGAGGACCGGGGCGAGGTCGGGGTGCAGGTACTCGACCGGCTGGCGGGCGTGACGGCGGGCGCAGTAGGTGTCGGCCTCCTTCATGGGGCCGGGGCGGTACAGGGCGAGCATCGAGACCACGTGCTCGAAGGTGCGCGGCTGGAACTGGCGCAGCAGCCGGCGCATCCCGTCGCTCTCCAACTGGAAGACGGCGTAAGTGTCGCCCTGGCACAGCAGGTCGTAGGCCGCCGGATCGTCAAGCGGCAAGGCGTGTACGTCGATCTCAACCCCGTGGTTCTCTCGCACCTGGTCGACGGTCTTCCTGACGATGGTCAGGGTCGCCAGGCCCAGGAAGTCCATCTTCACCAGCCCGACGTCCACCACCGGGTCCATCGCGTACTGCGTGGTCGTGTCGTCCCCGCCGCGCTGCAGCGGAACCAGATCGGTCAGCGGGCCCGTCGAGATCACCACCGCAGCCGCGTGGACGCCGGAGTGGCGCGTAAGCCCCTCGATGCTCCGCGCCACCTCCACCAGGCGCGCGGCCTCCAGGTCGTCCGCGAGCAGCTCGACGAAGGCGGGCGCCTCCTCCTTCGCGTCATCGATGCTCA
>VGFB01000068.1 GCA_016869015.1 Armatimonadota bacterium | reverse complement strand
GTCGCCATCAGGAAGTCCAGAAAGGCCTGCGCCTGCGACGTCGGCCGGCCCTTGGTGAGCAGTAGAAAGGGCCGGGTCAGCGGGTAGCTGCCATCCGCGGCGCTCTCCTCCGTGGGCGCCACGCCGTCCAGCGCCACGACCCGCACCTCGGGGGTCGCCATCCCCAGGGAGATGTAGGCGATGGCGTTCGGGTCGCCCGCGACAATCGCCCGCGCCGCTCCGGTCGAGTCCTGCACGATCCCCTCCGGCGCGATCTCCGTCTCCTCGCCCATGACCATCTCTTCGAAGGCCCCGCGCGTCCCGGAGCCCTCCTCACGGGTGATGAAGGTGATCTCCCCGGGTTCGCCTCCCACCTGCTCCCAGCGCGCAAACCGCCCGGAGAAGATCCCCCGCGCCTGTTCGGTGGTCAACGCCTGCACGGGGTTGGAGGGATGGACGATCAGGGCAATCGCGTCCCGCGCCATCACGAACTCCTCCAGCCCGGTTTCGTCGGGCTTCAGCTCGCGGGAGGACATCCCGATCTCGGCCGCCCCGGAGAGCGCGGCCCGAATGCCGGCCGACGAACCCCCGCCCTGAACGCTGACCACGGCGCCGGGACGGGTCGCCATGTACCGCTCGGCCAGCAGCTCTGCGATGGGCTGCACCGAGGTGGAACCGGCGACGGTCAGCCCGCCCCGCTGAGACGGCCGACACGCGGGCAGGCCGGCCAGACAGACCACCAGCAACACGGCCGCGGCCGTGCGTGACCAGACACTCGACGGACCCACAGTCGCGGATCACTCCTCGTGGTCGACGGCGTCTTCGGCCGGGTACGCCTGCTTCCACTCATCCGACCGCCACGGCCACCGCGAGCCGGTCTCCATGTAGGCCACGCGCTCGATGAGGTTCTTCGTGTGGTCCCCGAGTCGCTCGAGGTAGCGGGCCACGAGCAGGAGTTGCACGGCCTGCGGCACGACGGCGGGCTCGCGGCCCATCCATTCGATCAACTGCGCGAAGACGCGCTTGTACAGCGCATCGACCTCCCGGTCCCGGTCCCGAATGCGTTTGCCCTCCACGATGTCCCGGCTGACGAAGGTCCCCAGCGCATCGTGGATCATGCCCTCCACGACCTCCCCCATGCGGGGGATGTCCTCCAGCGGCGTGAAGAGCGGAGCCTCAGCCAGCGCGATCACGCACTTGCAGATGTCGCAGGCGTAATCACCGAGGCGCTCGAGATCGGTCACGGTCTTCAGCGCGCTTGCCACGACGCGCAGGTCTCCGGCCATCGGGTGTTGCAGGGCCAGCAGACGGACGGCTGCCGTCTCGATCTCGTCGTCAAACTCGTTGGCGAGGGCATCCCGCTTGCGGACGGCCCGGGCGAGGGCGACATCCCGGGTCACCAACGCCCGCATCGCGTCGTGGAGCATCTCCTCCACGAACGCGCCCATCGCGATGACGCGGTCCCGCAGACTCCGCAACTGGTCGTCGAACTCTGGGCGCAACAGTTCCACGGGCATCCCTCGCGGCAACGAGCCTCGGGCACGAACGCCAACGGCGAACGCCACAACCGCAGGGCTGGAAGCCTGCGCCACAAGCGCCGCTCCGCGGGCGTTCGCTGATCAGGCTAACACGGCACTCACCCGAATTCCTCCCTGGTCGGCGTGCGACCTTCCGACGACCTGGAGGCAGCGGCTGGGGCCATTCGGCCGACGTCAAGCCGGGCTGGGGAGATCGCTGGCGAAGGCGCTGCCCTTGTCCAGGGCACCCTCGACGGCGACGCAACGGCCGTCGCCGCCCGGCCCCCGCGGGACCGGCCCGCCGCGCTGGTCAGGGCGAGGCTCCGGACCCGCTCGGAAGCCGGGAGGGCCTTCCCGGCTGAGCGGGCCTACTCCCGCCCGCGCCAGACGTCCTGCCGGATCGACACGCGCTTCACCAAGATCAGCTCGCCCCGGTCCAGCCAGGTCCCCTGACAAGCGGTGCAGCGGTCGATGTACAACTCCGACTTCTCCCCGAACAGCTGCTCCTCCAGGGGGATCTGGCAGATGGGGCACAGGAGCCGATGGACGCGGTCGATGGCCGCAGCCCGCGCCGCGGCCAGCAACCGCGCTTGCCACTGCTCCAGGAACGTCGCCGGGAGCGCCATCACCGCAGTGAGGGCGCCCAGATCGACCCACACCCCGCCACAGTCCTCGCAATGGTCGATGCGCGCGTCGCCCACGTCCAGGTCCGACAGGTCAGCGGGTTTGCAGCACAGAGGGCCGTCGCAACGCGGGCAGAACATCGCCCCACGTCGTCCGCGCAACGCCGCCCCGCACTTCCAGCACCCCAGCGCGCTGGTCGGGTTCCCTTCACCGCACGCCGGACACGGGAACTGCTGAAGGAGCCCCGCCGCCGCCCGTGCCCGCTCGCGAGGGTCCCGCGGCTGTGCCTGCGGCTCGCCTGAGCCGCGCCGTTCCGTCGCGCCGGGCATCCGCCCGGCGATCGCCTCCAACTCTCGATCATCCACCCAGATGCCCCGGCAGCGCGGGCAGGCGTCCAGTTCGATGCCCGGGGTGTGCTTGAACTCGAACTTGTAGAGCCCAACGCCGCACTTCGGGCACAGCGCCTCGTCGGTCACCAACTGACCGGTCGCCGGCTCAAAGAGCTGCTCCGCCCAGCCCACCGTCGGCTTCCCCGCCTGCGCCAGCACCCCCAGCTCGTTCACCTCAAACCACACGCCCCCGCACTGATCGCACCCCTCCACCACCAATCTCCCCACCGTCTGCTCCCGAAGCGTCGCACTGCACCGCGGGCAAGCGCCCATTGCCGCGTGCCTCCCATCAAGCCTGGGGTGCAACCAGCCAACACAGCGCAAGGGTTCGGCAGAGCGGGAGAAGGGACCTGCGCGGGGCGAGGCGGCACAAGCCGCGATCCAGGCGGGGGCCGTCCGCGCGGCTCGCCCGAGCCGGGGGTCACATGCCGCTACCTCCCCGTCAGCACGGGGGTGTCGGGGAGAGCGTGGAGGCCGTGACAGTCGGTGCAGGTGGCTTGTTGGAGGATGAGGCGCCCGTTGGGGCGGGTCTTGCCCTTCCACTGGATCAGGAAGGCCTGGACCTTCTCGGGCTGGGCGTGGCGGCCGTGGCAGCGGGTGCAGAAGCTCGACACCTGCGCTCGGCCGTAGAGGAGGTCCGGCTTCGTGCGACTGGTCTCGTCGTTCATGTGCTCGAAGGAAAGCCCATGACAGACTGCGCACGTGACCCCTTGTGCGAGGTGCACCGTGACCAGCTCCTCGCTCCGGAAGTTGGCGTGACAGAGCAGGCACAAGGAGTTGTCGGTCGGCAAGGTGCCCGGCGACCCGCGCAGGCCGGCGTGTGCCTGCGCCTCCTTCGCCAAGCGGCGCTTCACCCGCGCCGTGCGTTCCTGCAGGCCCTGCGCGAGGGCCGCGGCGCCGACAGCGAGCGCCGTTGCTGCCAGAACCCACGCCAGTCGTCCCATGGTGGTGTCCCCGTACCCGCTGCAGGCGCGCGGAGGCTCAGACCCACTCCCAGTTCCGCAGCCACTGATAGTCCGGTGGCAGATTGGCCGCCATCTGATCGGCGGCCTGTTGCAGCCGGGCCTGCTCGCCGAGGTCCAGCCCCCGGCGTTCGCGGACGGCCAGCGCGGCGTTCTCGACCTGATGAGTGTTGATCAGGCCGGGAATCGGTGCCGTGATAGCCGCGTTCCCAAGGATGTAGCGGAGCGTGAGGCGAGCGAGCTCGTCGTCATCAGTGGCCACCGGGCTGTCGAGTTGGCTGTTTCCCCGGAAGATCGAGTTGCTCGCGAAGGGCTTGATGCCGAACACCCCGACATCCTGGGCCCGCACCGCCTCGAAGAGGCTGTCTTGCGGCAACTCCTTGCTGTTGACCGTGTAGGGGAAGAGGATGACGCTGATCTGCGGCCAGGTCTCGATGGCGTGCTTCAGGAACTCGTGGTGGTGTGAGGAGAGCCCCAGGAACCGCACCTTCCCCTGCTCCTGCAGCACGTCGAAGGCCTCCATCATGGCCTCCATGTCGGCCTCGGGCTGGGGCTCGGTCATCAGCGCCGAGACGCGCCACACGTCCGCGTAGTCCAGCTTCGCTTGCCGCAGGCCGTTGTCAAACCCCTCGATGAGCTTCGCCTTGGTCCTCCACTCGGGAAAGCGCAGCTCGCTCTCATACCACGAGAAGCCGAGGTACATCTTCTCTCGCCGGCCTCGCAGCGCCTCGGCGTAGGCCATGATCTCCCCGCCGGCGCACGCGTCCACGTAGTTGATGCCGACATCAATGCACTTGCTGACGACCTCGGTGCGGTTGGCGATGAGGGCCTGCATCGCCTGCTCGCCGGGCAGGTCCCAGCCACTCGTGCCCTCGGCAGCCTGCAACCGCTTCCAATGCCCGCCCAGGCAGACGGCCGAGACCCACAGCCCCGTCTTGCCGAGCCGCCGGTATTCCATGTTGGGGCTATGGTTCAGGATGGTCGACGGGTCCGGCGGCTGGGCGCCTGCCGGCGCGCGCAAGCCGACCGCCGTCCCCACTGCCGCCCCGGCCGCATACGTGAGAAACTCCCGACGACCGATCCCCTGACCCTGTGGCGACATGGCCCGGCCTCCTTCACAGGCGTGGTGTCCCGGCCACCTCTTCGCCGGCCACATGAGGAATGCCTGCCGCCCCTGGCGAACTCCCCGCTGAGTCTCACCACTGCCTCTCACCGGAGTTGATTCGACCATGAGTCTGAAGTGCGCGATGTTGGGATGCGGGCCGCGGGCGACGGGACATGCGAAGGCGTACGAGCTCGTCACGCGCGGGACGTTGGCCGTGTTGTGCGACATGAATGAGGAGCGGCTGAATGCGTTCGGCGAGCAGTTCGGCGTCGCGACGCGCTACACCGACCTCGACGCGATGCTCGCCAAGGAGAAGCCGGATGTCGTGCACGTCGTCACGCCGCCGACGCTGCGGGTCGGGCTGATGACGCAGCTCTCGGAGGCGGGCGTGGCGGGCGTGATCGTCGAGAAGCCGATCTGCATCGGGGCGGACGACTACAAGGCCCTGCGCAAGCTGGAGGCCGCGAGCCGGACGAAGTTCGCGGTGAACCACCAGCTCCGGCATCATCCCCGCATCCTGGAGTACCTCGCGGATGTCGCGGAGGGGAAGCTGGGGGAGGTGCGGTTCCTCGACGCCTCAGCGGTGCTGCCGATGAGCGGGCAGGGCGTGCACGTGCTGGACCTCATGTTCGCCTTCAACGGGTACGCGCCGGTGCAGACGGTCTTCGGCGCGTCGTCGGGCTACGACGACATCAACGGCACGCACCCCAGCCCGCGCACCGCCGAATCGCTGATCACCTTCACGAACGGCGCGCGCGGGGCGCTCCAGGCCGGCGAGGGCGCGCCGCAGTTCGTCGAAGCCCCCAGCTGGGGCCACAAGCGCATCGCCGTGTACGGCACCCACGGCTTCCGTCACTGGCGGATGTACGGCTATGAGAAGTCCCTGCCGGATGGCTCGGTGGAGCAGGGCGACCAGGACTACGCCGAACAGGACATCGTCGGCCAGGCCAATCTGACCACCGCGATGTGTGATTGGGTGGAGGACGATTCGCGCGTTCACCCGAACAACCTGGCGACATCGCTGGACGAGTGGCTCGTGATCCTCGCGGGCTACCTGAGCACGGTCGAGGCGCGGCCGGTCGACTTCCCGTTCGAGCCGTCCGACGACCTGCTGCAGCAGTTCCAGCGCTTCGTCGGCGTCGCATAGCGGTAACGGCAAGGCCGAACCACGAAGAGGTCACGAAGACACACGAGGCAGGCCAAGTCGTCTTTGTGTCTCTGCGTGCCTTCTTAGTGGTCTTCGTGGTTCAGCCGTCGCCTCAACAAGGGAGGCTTCCCGATGGGCAAGGTCAAGTACGGCGTGATCGGTCTGGGCTGGTTCGGCGAGAAGCACTGCGAGGCGCTGTCGGGGATTCCGAATGTCGAGCTCTACGCCCTGTGCACCCGCACGAAGAGCCGGCTGAAGGCGCTCGCCAAGGAGTTCGGGGTCAGCAGGACCTTCACCGACTACCACGAGATGCTCGCCGATCCGGAGCTGCAGGCGGTCAGCGTGGTGACGATGTGGGACCAGCACGCTGCGCCGACGCTCGCGGCGCTGAAGGCGGGCAAGCACGTCTTCCTCGAGAAGCCGATGGCGTCCAACGTGGCCGACTGCAAGAGGATCGTCGCGGCGGCCAACGCCGCAAAGGGCTTCTTCATGGTGGGCCACATCTGCCGCTTCAACCCGCGCTATGCCGCGGCGAAGCGGGAGATCGAGGAGGGGAAGATCGGGCGGATCATCTCCTGCTACGCGCGCCGGAACATCCCGGCCTTCGTGGGCGCGAGCGTCCTCCCGAAGATCGGCCCGATCATCGGCGACGGCGTCCACGACACCGACCTGATCCTCTGGTACACCGGCGCGAAGGTCGTGAGCGCGTACGCGCAGGACATCAACGTGCGCGGTTTCAAGCACGCCGACATGGGCTGGACGATGTACCGGCTGGACTCGGGCGCGACCGCCGTCCTCGAGAACTGCTGGATGCTCCCCGACACGACCGCCTTCCAGATCGACGAGCGCATGGAGATCCTGGGCACCGAGGGCTCGATCCACATCCACGAGGTGCACCCGAACTTCAGCGTCTGCAGCAAGGACGGCTGGAAGTCGGTGGACACCACTTACTGGCCCGAGCTCCACGGCCTGCGCGCCGGCGCCCTGCGGGAGGAGCTGTCCTACTTCGCGACTTGCGTCGAGAACAACGTGAAGCCCTCGGTGATCACGCCCGAGGAGTCCATGGCCGCCGTCGAAGCCTGCCTCGCCGCCGAGAAGTCCGCCGCCACCGGCAAGATCGTGAAGCTGTAGCCTTGTCGTTGACGTCTCCTGGGACCGCCGCCGTCTCGGCGGCTGCTGTGGCAAGCGGTCAGCCGTCGCCGTGAGGGACCGTCCAAGGCCTGTGTTCGGGGACATGACCCAGTTCAGCCGCACCGGATCGGGATCGTGTCCCCGAATGCTGCACGCATGGGCGTCCCCCACGGCCTGAAGTGGGTCGGGAGGAAGGGAGGCTGGGGATGACGACTGTCTGGAGCGAGGGGAAGTCGCAGGTGGTGTCGCTACTCTACGTAAGGCTGATGTTTGGCCTGGCTGCGGTTACGCTGGCGATCGCCCTGGTCACGTTTGGTCTCTCAGCGGCCGGGTCGTGGCCGGTGGGCTGGTCTGACGCCCTTGCCCTGAGCGCATCAGTCTGGGTGTTCTGCCTGGCTGGGCTCTTGTGGCTGCAGCGAAACGCGCTGGCGGCGGCGAACCGTGATGTGGAGTCGCTGAGAGAGCGGGTAGCCCAGCTTGAGGCGCGCGTTGCGGCACTCGGGGCTGACTGACAGCGTTGTGGATTGCGCACGCCCGCAGTGTGTGACCCGCATTACAGACCGCCTCCTCACACCGCGTCTGTGACGTAGATCACGAAACATATGTTCGATTCAAGAGCACATACTATGTGGAAGGCTCTCGCTGCGCGTCAGCGGAGGACCGTTGGTTCATGGCAGCAGAGGGGCCCTGACCGGGGGGAGGAGGCGCCTCTCACGGCTCCTCACGCTGGAACCGGCGGAGCCATTCGAGGTCTTCCAGGTCCTGGGGCCGCCCGGCGGCTTCCTTGCTGGCGATGAGGTCTTCGAGGGAGAGGATCATGGCTGGAACACCGTGGAGTTCATGGAGCTCTGCGCGGCGCCATGCGCCTTCGAAGTCAAGACCGGGGGGCCTGGTGTGCAGATCAACGGGGATCATGTCATCGAAGATAGTGACCTGCTCCACCAGCAGATCCTCCGGCTCCACCTCGTAGGCTGTGCCGAAGCCGATCTCCCGCAGGGCCTCCAGAGCCTTCGCGGCGTTCTCCGGCGTAGGCTCGATGAAGAGGTCTACGTCGAGGGTGTGGCGGTCGGAGCCGTGCAGGATCACGGCCACGCCGCCGATCAGGATGTACCTAACGCCGTGGGAGGCGAACGACTCGTACAGATCCCTGTGGGTAGGCCGCATGGCGGTTGCTCACCAGGTCGGGCCGCAAGCCCATGATCATCTCGAGATAGCTCTCGAATACGTGGTAGCGCTCCTCGACCGTCCGCGCCCGGAAGCGGGCCACCTTCGCCTCCGGCGTCAGTAACTCGTAGCCTCCGGCGATGACTCGTGGGTTGTCCATGGGCCCATTATACCCCCCAGGCCGCGCTGCTGCAACCGCCTGTGGTGATGGGGTGCATTCCCTGAATGTCGGGATGGGCGGGGCAGACACGTTGGTCTGCCCCTACAACACCCGCGAGCAGGCGTAGGGGCGGACCCATGTGTCCGCCCACCCGACCACCGAAGAACGCACCCTGGTGATGGGGCCTGCGCGTCGGCAATTGACTAATGCCGGCGCAGGCGGTACAGTCTGGGCTCGGTGGACTCCTGTGCCGAAAGGACTGCGCACGATGGCCGTGACCGAGCTGGACTTCGAGTTGCTGGGCGAGCTGCACCGACAGATCGTGACCATTCGCGAGTTCGAGACCGAGCTGCTTCACGCGTCTCGGCGGGGCGATCTGGCCGACGCCACGCACCTGTGCCTCGGACAGGAGGCGATTGCCGCCGGGACGATGGCGGCCTTGCGCCCGGACGATCTGATCACGAGCACCCATCGGGGTCACGGGCACTGCATCGCGAAGGGCGCCGACATCCGCCGGATGATGGCGGAGCTATACGGCAAGGCCAGCGGCTACTGCCGGGGGCGCGGCGGCTCGATGCACATCGCGGACTTCTCGCTGGGCATCTGCGGCGCCAACGGCATCGTGGGCGCGGGGATGCCCATCGCCAACGGCATCGCGCTCGCGGCGCGGCTGAAGGGCACGGGGCAGGTCTGCCTGTGCTTCTTCGGCGATGGCGCCTCGAACCAGGGGGCCTTCCACGAGGCCCTGAACCTGGCGTCGATCTGGAAGCTGCCCGTGGTGTTCGTGTGCGAGAACAACCAGTATGCCGTCTCGATGGCGGCCAACGAGTCGATGGCGATTGAGAACGTCGCGGATCGCGCGGCGGGCTACGGGATGCCGGGGGTGATCGTGGACGGCAACGACGTGCTGGCGGTGCGGGAGGCGACGGCCCAGGCCGTCGAGCGCGCGCGTGCGGGCGGCGGGCCGACGTTGCTGGAGTGCAAGACCTACCGCATCAGCGGGCACTACGCGATGGACCCGGACCGCTACCGACCCCGGGAAGAGAAGCAGTGGTGGGAGAAGAACAACGATCCGGTCGAGCGGTCCGGGCAGCTGCTGGTGGAGCGCGGGACGACGGACGAGGAGCTGAAGGCACTACGCAAGCAGGTGCGCGGGGAGGTCCGCGAGGCGCACCGGCTGGCGAAGGATGATGAGCCCTGCCCGGAGACCGTGGAGACGTGTGTCGATATCTACACGCCCCAGGAGCCGGCGCCCGACTCCGGCCCGGTCCCGGAGGGCTCGCCGGAGAAGACCTTTGTCGAGGCGCTGGGTCAGGCGATTGCCGAGGAGATGGAGCGGGATTCCCGCGTCGTTCTGATCGGGGAGGACGTCGGCAAGCGCGGGGGGGCCTTCCAGGTGAGCGCGGGGTTGATGGAGCGGTTCGGGCCCGAGCGCGTGCGTGACACGCCGATCTCGGAGGCGGCGATTGTGGGCTGCGGGGTTGGGGCGGCGATGCAGGGGCTGCGGCCGGTGTGCGAGATCATGTTCTCGGACTTCGTGACCGTGGCGATGGACCAGATCGCGAACCAGGCCGCCAAGATGCGCTACATGTTCGGCGGGCAGGTGAGCGTGCCGATGGTCATCCGGGCGACCTCCGGCTGCGCGGGTCGCGCCCGCGGCGCCCAGCACTCCCAGAGCCTTGAGGCCTGGTTCATGCACACGCCGGGACTCAAGGTCGTTTACCCCTCGACTCCCGCCGAGGCGAAGGGGCTGCTCACGGCCGCCATCCGGGATGCCGATCCGGTCATCTTCCTGGAGCACAAGGGGCTGCTGCAGGACCTCGGCCCGGTGCCCGAAGGCGAGTACACGATCCCCCTCGGGAAGGCGGCGGTCAAGCGCGAGGGCACGGACCTCACGATCGTCACCTACGCTCGCGCCGTCCACATCGCCCTGCATGCGGCGAAGCGGCTCGAGCGCGACGGCATCGACGCGGAGGTCATCGACCTGCGGACCCTCGTGCCGCTGGACACCGATGCGCTGCTGGCCTCGGTGCGCAAGACCGGGCGCGTGCTGGTTCTGACGGAGGACTGCCAGACGGCCGGCGCCGCCGCCGAGATCATTGCGACCATCACCGACAGCGCCTTCGAGGCGCTCAAGGCCGCGCCTTTGCGCCTTACCGCGCAGGACGTTCCGCTCCCCTATTCGCAACCTCTGGAGAGCTGCGCCCTCCCCAACTCCAGCAGCGTCGCGACGGCGGCGAAGCGGCTGGTGAGAGGGTAA
>VGFB01000067.1 GCA_016869015.1 Armatimonadota bacterium | reverse complement strand
CGCCTCCCTCCTCTCCCGCCCCGAGAGGGGCGGGCGGAACCGGTCGGCCCGCCGGCCCCTCACGGGGCCGGGATGGAGGGAAGCCATCCTCCGTGGGCTGGCGCCCACGGCTAGCCATCGGTCGCCCCTTCGGGGCTGACGGCTCGCTTCTGGAGCCACCTACTTTCTGTGGTCGCTCCCCGTGACGCCAGGCGTGGTTGACGTTGGCGCCCCGTTTCGGGGATACTGCGCAGGCGTCCGATTGCCCGGCGCGGGCCGGAGATTCCCTCTGCCCGAAGTACGGGGCGAACCCATGAGTGTTAGGTCATAGGATATGTCTGAGCTTCGGAAGGACCCCATCGTCGACCGCTGGGTGATCGTCGCCGCTGAGCGCGGCCGGCGTCCGAGCGATTTCCCGTCGGCGCAGTCGCAGCGCACGGGCTCCAGCGGCGCCTCGTGCCCGTTCTGTGAGGGCAATGAGGGCAAGACGCCGCCCGAAATCTGGGCGATCCGTCCCGACGGCTCCGCGCCCGACACCGCCGGCTGGCAGGTGCGCGTGGTGCCGAACAAGTTCCCGGCGCTGGGTATCGAGGGCAGCACCGACCGGCGCGGGCTGGGGATGTTCGACCTGATGAGCGGGGTGGGCGCTCACGAGGTCATCATCGAGACGCCCGAACACGACTGGTCCATCGGCGACGACGGGCCGGACACGCTCGAGCCCGTCCTGCGCGCCTACCAACTGCGACTCGCCGACCTGTACCGGGACAGTCGTTTCCGCTACTGCGTGCTGTTCCGGAACTACGGGCAGCGCGCGGGCGCCTCCCTCGACCACCCCCATTCCCAGATCATCGCCGTCCCCATCGTGCCCCTGCGACTGAAGGACAAGCTCGCAGCCGCTCAGCAGCACTACGCGCGCAAGGAGCGCTGCCTCTTCTGCGATGTGATCAACCAGGAGCTCACGCTGGGCGATCGGGTCGTCCTGGACCGCGAGCACTTCGTGGCACTGTGCCCGTTCGCCGCGCGGTTCCCCTTCGAGCTCGCCATCTTCCCCAAGCGACACGAGCACGACCTCCGGCTGCTGGACGACCTCCGGCGGCGTGCGCTGGCGGAGATCCTGAGCGACTGCCTGCACTATCTGCGGTCGGCGCTGGGCGATCCCGCCTACAACTACGTGGTCAACACCGCGCCGAACCCGCTGCCTCGACCGGGGCGTCCGGGCTACTGGGGCACGCTGGAGTACGACTTCCACTGGCACATTGAAATCATGCCGCGGATGACGCGCATCGCGGGCTTCGAGTGGGGAACGGGGTTCTACATCAACCCGGTCTCGCCGGAGAACGCAACGGCCTTCCTGCACGAGCGGATGGCCGAGGAAGCGCTCGACGACCAGGCGGAGACGGCGGGCTGAGATGAGTCGGGCCGCGACGGAACTCACAGGTGTCTGCCCCTGCGGGACGCTGCACCAGGTGCCCATCGCCTGGCTGATGGTGGACCGCGACCTGCGGGTCATCGACGGGAACGCCCTCTTCTGGGACGAGCTCGTCTTCGCCGCGCCACCTCCGGTCGGCACGGCGCTCGAGGAGGCGCTGCCGGAGGGTCTGCGCGAGCCGATCGAACGGGCGGCGAGGGAAGCGATGAGGACGGGCGAACCCGCCGACGCGTCGGGCCTCCGCGTGTTCTCCGAGAGCCAGCCCTACCGCGTCGTCGATGTGACGGTTACGCCGACCGCCGTCCGCGGAGACGACGTGCTGCTGATCGCCAGCAGCGGCGTAGGCGACGCGGGCCGACGCGTCGAGGAGCTGACGCTGCTCCACGACATGATCCGTGTGCTTCGCCAGCAGTCCGACATCGACCGCGTGCTCTTCACGACGCTGACCTGCGCCACCGCAGGCAGCGGGGGCCTGGGCTTCAACCGGGCGTGGGTCCTGCTCTGCGATGCCGAGAACCGGTCGTTGGAGGGGGCGATGGCCCTCGGCCCGGCCTCGCAGGAGGACGCACACCGGATCTGGGCGGCGCTGACGTCCTCGCCGCGGACACTGGACCAGTTCGCGGCCGCCTACGACCGGTGGGTGGCGGAGGAACCGAAACCCCTGCATGAGACAGTGCGGCGCCTGCGGTTCTCCCTGACGCGCGACGCCGGCGCCCTGCCCGTGCGGGCTTTGATCGAGAACCGGACGATCCACGTGCTGGAGACGCCGGAAGTGCACCAGGAGCTGGCTGAGCTTGCCGGGGCTCCCGAGCTGGTCATTGCGCCGATGGTGGTCGGCGACGCGCCGCGCGGCGTGATCATGGCGGACAACCTCTACTCCCGCGCCCCCATCACCCAGGGGCACGTGCGGATGCTGTCGCTGTTCGCGCAGCACGCCGGCATGGCGGTTGAAGACGCGCAGCTGCACCGGCGGATGGAGGAGGACCAGCGCAGGCTCACGGCGGCGCTCGACGAGCTGCAAGAGGCGCAGAATGAGCTGCTGCGAACGGGCAGACTGGCGGCCCTCGGCGAGATGGCGGCTCGCGTCGCACACGACCTGCGGAATCCGCTGGTCACGCTGGGGGGCTGGGCGCGGGTGGTCCAGGAGGACCCGGACGACACGGCCACCGTGACCACCGCGGCGAAGATCATCGCCGAGGAGGCCGCGAACCTCGAGGAGCTGCTCTCGATGCTCCTGGAGCCCTTCTCGGCGCGCAGTCTGCAGCTGGAGCCCGTCGATCTGAACGGGTTGGTCGAGGACGCCCTGCAGATGCAAGAGAACCGGGCCCAGCAGCAGGGCGTCCGCCTGCGGCGAGGCTATGCCGAGGACCTGCCGACGGTTCGCGCCGACCCGGCGCCGCTGCGCCGCTGCCTGACCAACCTCATCGACAATGCTCTCGAGGCCATGCCTCGCGGGGGGATGCTGTCCGCGGCCACTCGCCGCGAGGGCGACGGGGTCCTCGTGGAACTGAGCGACACGGGAATCGGGATGACCGAAGAGCAGCTCCCGCGGATCTTCGACGCGTTCTACACCACCGGCCACTTCGGCAGCGGACTGGGTCTGGCGATTGTCTGGGACATCCTGCAGGCCCATGGGTTCTCGATTGATGTCCGCAGCGAACCCGGACAAGGCTCGGCCTTCTCGATCCGCATTCCGTTGGGCGAAGAGGCGGCGTGCCCTTCGCACCCGACCTGACCCGAGCGCCTCGCCGCCGGCGGGGGGAGATGAAACCGATGAGCGACCAACGCGAAGACCGGGCGGGCGCTGTCGACGCGCCGCTGATTCTCTTCGTCGATGATGACGCCAACCAGCGGGAGCAGTACCGCATCCGGCTGGAGCGACAGGGCTACCGCGTGCGCAGCGTCGACGGGGCGGATGCCGCCATGGAGGCGCTGCGGGAGGAGCGGCCGGCGGTGGTCGTCCTGGACATTGCGATGCCGGAGCGGGACGGTCTGAGCGCCCTGCAGGAGCTGCTGGATGCCGATCCGGGCCTTCCCGTCGTCATCCACACGGCTTACCCCTCCTACGCCGACAACTTCCTGGCCTGGGCCGCCGACGCCTACGTCGTCAAGAGCCAGGACATGTCGCCGCTGCTGGAGGCCGTCGCCAGGGCTGTGCAGAAGCACCCGCCCGACGGCGGCTAGTCGGGTGCCGGTTGCGGATCCCGCCCCGACACTATCCGCTGTGACCGAAGACGTCTTGCGCGCTTCGACCTTTCGGTGCGCCTGGGGGGTCCACTGTGCCTACCGTCGCCAGCGTCTCCTCTCACGTCCTCGCCATCGTGCTGGCCGGCGGGAAGGGGGAGCGGCTCCGCCCGATCACCGAGCGACGCGCCAAGCCGGCGGTGCCCTTCGGCGGCGCCTATCGGATCATCGACTTCACCCTCTCCAACTGCGTCAACTCCAACATCCGCCGCATCATCGTGCTCACGCAGTACGAGTCGCTGACCCTCGAGCGACACCTCTATCGGACCTGGAACATCCTCAGCCCCGAGCTCGGCGAGTTCATCGACATCCTCCCCCCCCAGCAGCGGCTGCCGAACCGCTGGTACGAGGGGACCGCCGATGCGATCTTCCAGAACCTGTACGTGCTGGAGCAGGAGAAGCCGCGGTGGGTGCTGATCCTGGGCGGGGATCACATCTACCGGATGAACTATCGCGCCCTGCTCGACCGGCACCGAGCCGAGGGCGCGGCGGCCTCCATTGGGTGCATCGACGTGCCCCTGCCGGAGGCGAGCAAGTTCGGGGTCATGCAGGTGGACGCCGGCGGGTGCATCACCGGCTTCCAGGAGAAGCCGAACGAACCGACCGCGATGCCCGGCCGACCGGATCGGGCCCTCGCCTCCATGGGGATCTACCTCTTCGATACGGACGTTCTCGTGCGCGCCGTCATCCGAGACGCCAAGACCCCCGGCAGCAGCCACGATTTCGGCGCCGACATCATCCCGCGCCTGATCGGGGACCGCAAGGTGCTCGCCTACAACCTGAACTCAGCAGAGCAACCCGGGCCGGCCTACTGGCGCGACGTCGGCTCCTTGGACAGCTACTGGCAATCGAACATGGACCTCATCGCCCGCTACCCTGAGTTCGACCTCTACGACGAGGAGTGGCCGATCCGCTCGGGGCTCGGAAGCCGCCCGCCCGCCAAGGTCTGCGTGTCGACCGAGGGCACGATGGGCGTGGTCGAGCAGTCGATCGTGGCTCCCGGATCGGTGATCTCGGGCGGACACATCCGCCGGTCCATCATCGGGCCGCGCGTCGAGGTGCACAACGGCAGCGCGGTGGATGAGTGCGTCGTGATGGGTGGCGTGAAGATCGGTAAGTACGTTCACCTGCGCCGCGCCATCATCGAGGAATCCACCGAGATCCCCAACGAGGCAACGGTCGGCTTCGATCTGGAAGCCGACCGCCGGCGCTTCAAGATCACCGAGCAGGGCGTCGCGGTCATCCCGCGCCGGGCGCCGTTCTAGAGGGCGCAACTGCGGACGTCGGACTCCAGACCACGCAACCCGAAGCTCGAGACCCGAAACCTCAGACCAGGGGTTGGCCATGAACGTGCTGTTCGTCTCCAACGAGGTCGTCCCGTTCGCCAAGGTCGGGGGCCTGGCCGATGTGGCCGGCACCCTTCCCGGCGCCTTGCGCCAACGCGGCATTGACGTGCGGGTGGCGATGCCGTTGCACCGCTCGTGCCTGAAGCACGGGCCCTTCGACACCGTCGTGAGCGGGGTCAAGGCCGTGCTGGGCGCGCAGGTGCTGGAGTTCGACCTGCTCGAGGGGACCTTGAGCGACCGGAAGACGCCCGTCTACTTCATCCGCTACAACCCGTTCTTCGATCGGCCCGAGATCTACGGCGAGGGAGGCACGGACTACCCCGACGCCGCAGAGCGTTACGCGTTCTTCAGCTCGGCGGCGCTGCAAGTCCCGCAGGCTCTCGGCTTCCGGGCCGACCTCGTTCACGCCAACGACTGGATGGCCGGGTTGCTCCCCCTCTTCACCGAGCGCGTCGCTCCTTCACCGCCGACCCTCTACACCATCCACAACCTCGCCTACCAGGGCGAGTACCCGGAGGGGAAGGCGGCTGCCATCGGGTGCCTGTGGGACCCGGAGTCGCGCCATAGCGGCTCGGTCAACTTCATGGCGGCCGGCATCCGCCGAGCCACCCTGGTCAACACGGTCAGCGCGCGCTACGCCGAGGAGATCCAGACGGCCGAGTTCGGCTGCGGCCTCGAAGGCGTGCTCGCCGAGCGGTCGGCGGACCTTCACGGCGTCGTCAACGGCATCGACTACGACCTGTGGAACCCCGCCGCCGATGCCGCGCTGCCCGCGCCCTTCAGCCGGAAGGACCTCACCGGCAAGGCGGCGTGCAAGGCCGCGCTGCAGAAGGAGATGGGCCTGGCCGTGACGCCCGAGGTCCCCCTCGTCGGCTGCGTGAGCCGCCTGGCCGCCCAGAAGGGCCTGGACGTGCTGGCCGACGTGATCCCCCAGGCCGTCGAGTTGCCGATGCAGTTCGCGATCCTGGGCACCGGGCAGGCCGACCTCGAGGCGCGGTACGCCGCGCTGGCCCAGCAGTACCCGGGCTCGGTGGCCGCCACCATCGCCTTCAGCGACCCGCTTGCCCGCCGCATCTACGCGGGCTCCGACCTGTTCGCCATGCCCTCCCGCTACGAGCCGTGCGGCCTCGGCCAGATGATCGCCATGGCCTACGGCACGGCGCCGGTGGTCAGCCACACGGGCGGGCTGGCGGACACCGTGTCGGAGGAGACGCAGCCGCAGACGGGCTTCGTGCACGGAGAGGTCAGCGCGCCTCACGTGCTGGCCGCCTACCGGCGAGCCGCCGCCGCATACCGGGTGAAGGCAAAGTGGGCCGCGCTGGTGGCGAACTGCCTGGCACAGGACTTCAGCTGGGCTGACTCGGCGCGCAAGTACGAGGAGCTCTACCGCATCGCCCTCACGCGATAGCGCCTCCACCATCCCCTCACGGAGTGAGTTCTCACCTTGACCCCCGACCGCGCAGCAGCCATCCGCATCATCCGCGAGGCCGCTCGGGAGGGTCGTTTCCGTCGCGAGCCCGCCCGACGTCTGATCGCGTGCCTCCGATCCGACGAGCGGGCCGATTGGCACTCGGAGCTCGTCGCGAAGGCCTTGTCCGGCCAACTGGTGGAGCTCGAGGACGCGTTCTACCGCTTGATCCCCTTCGGAACGGCCGGCCAGCGCGGCCCGGTCGGGGCGGGGATCAACCGGATCAACGACCACATCATCGAGCTGTCGGTGCAGGGCGTGTGCTCGTACGTGCGCGGCTGTCGGGACGACGCCGCCCTCGCCGCGCTGAAGCGAGAGCCCCGACTGCGGGCCGTGGTCGCCTACGACACCCGGATGGACAGCGCCTGGCTGGCGCAACTGGTGACGAGCGTGCTGCTGGGCAACCGGTTCGAAGTCCACCTTTTCCGGCAGCCCGTGGCGACCCCCGAGCTCTCCCATGCCGTTCTGCAGCGGCGGGCTGCCGTGGGGTTCATGGTCTCGGCCTCCCACAACCCGCCGGGAGACAACGGGATCAAGGTCTACTGGAACTACGGGGGCCAAGTGCTCCCCCTCCGTGCCGACGCGATCACGCGGGTGACGGAGCAGGCCGCGACGGCGAAGGGCATGGACTTCGATGCCGGAGTCCGGGAGGGCCTGGTCGTGCCGATCGCCGGGGAGCTGGACGCCCCTTACCTCGCGAGCGTGCGAGCCCAGGGCATGACGCCGGTCTCCGCCCGCCCTCCCCGCCGCCGGGCCAGGCTCGTCTTCTCTCCGCTTCACGGGACGGGCGCGCGCACCGTCATCCCGGTCCTCGAGGACGCCGGCTGGAAGGTCGGCCGCGACCTGTTCATCGTGGAGTCCCAGGTGCGCCCCGACCCGAAGTTCCGCGGCTGCCCGGGCGGAATCCCCAACCCGGAGTTCCAGGGCACGCTGCAGGCCGGGGCCGGACTCGCGGAGCGGTCGGACGTGCAGGCCGACCTGGTGCTCGCGACCGACCCCGATGCGGACCGGCTCGCGATCCATGTCGTCGACCCCCGCCCGGGGCCTGCGCCGAACTTCCTCCTTGGCGGGCAACTCGCCGCCGTGCTGGGCGAGTGGACCCTCAGCCAACTGAAGGCCCGCAGGCAGCCCGTGGCGGGCGGGACGGTGGTCAAGAGCGTCGTCACGAGCCACCTCGTCGATGATGTGCTCTGCAGTCACGACGTGCGACAGGTTCTCGTGGGCGTCGGCTTCAAATACGTGGGCGAGGTCAGCCTCAGCCTGGAGCAGACCCCCGAGCGTTTCCTCTTCGGGTGCGAGCAGAGCTACGGCTTTGTCCGTGGGATGCACTGTCGCGATAAGGACGGCGCCGTCGCGGCGCTCTTGGCCGCCGAGCTGTGCGACCACCTGAAGCGCCGGGGCCGGACGATCCGCGACTACCTGGTCGACCTCTGGCAGCGGCACGGCTACCACGCCGAGCGCGCCACGCCCGTGCGGATGTCGGGCATCGAGGGGCTCGAGCGCATCGTCGAGATCATGCGGGAGCTGCGGGTCGCCTTCCCCCGGCGGCTGGGCGGCCTGGAAGTGCGAGCCGTAGAGGACGCCCTCAAGGACGAGGTCTTCGACCCGGCCGGCCGCAACCGCCGGTCCGCCCGGCGGTGGGACGACCAGCGGGACTCGGCGCGCGAGCTGTACGACGACGTCGGCGAGCTCGGCTGGGGCTGGCGCGGCGAGAACATCCTCCGCGCCCGCTTTCGCCGCAACGACGCGAGTTGGGTGATCATCCGCCCCTCCGGCACGGAGCCCTCGCTGAAGATCTACGTGAACATCCACGAGCCGCTGCGGGGTCGGCCCCTCGCCCAGGTCGCCGAAAGCGCTGAGACGTTGGCGTTGGGGGTCGAACGCGATGTGAAGCGCACCATTGGGCTTGGCTGATCGGCGCGTCAGCCGTTCCGCCGTCGTAGGTCGGAGCGTTGCTCCGACGCCGTTGCATCACGCCTGGCAGACCACGAGGGGGGTGAGCTGGATGGCGAAGGTGCGGTTCGTCGTCGATTGCCCGGGAGCCCGGAGCGTGTACCTGGCGGGCAGCTTCAACAACTGGGACCCGACCGCCCGGCGCATGAAGCGCGTCCGCAAGGGAGCGCCCGAGTTCGTGGCGGTCCTCGACCTGGCGCCCGGGTGCTATCCGTTCAAGTTCATCGCCGACGGCGAGTGGCTTTGCTGCCCGAACGCTCGCCGCGTCGGCAACGAGTTCGGCGGCGAGAACTCGGTCATCGACGTCGAGGAGTAGGACGGGCGGGGGACCTTGGGGATGGCGCGGTCCACTCGTCGGGGACGCGCGTCGGACTGACCGGGGGGGAGCTCCCGAGGTGCTGGAGCAGCGGATCATGGCACGACACGACCACGGCTCTTGACGCGGCCGCACCCAACGCGGTACAAGGGTGGTGGCTCGGCTGCGGGTTCGCTCACCGTCCCAGGGAGGCAACACGATGACCTACACGGTGATACTCGTGCGGGAGGCGGATGGCGGGTACTGCGTTCACGTACCAGCTCTCAAGGGATGCCATACCGAGGGCGACACGCTGCCGGAGGCCCTTGACATGGCCAGGGACGCGATCGAGGGCTACCTCGAGTCGCTGGAGCAGCACGACGAGCTCCTCCCACCCGACGTGGCGACCGTGACCTTCGACTGGAGGAACGGCACCGAAGCGTTGGTCTACAGGGTGACGGTCGGCGAGGCGGTTGGCGTTGCCTAAGCTCCCGGTCGTCTCAGGCCCCAAGGTCGTCCGCGCCCTGAGGAAGGCCGGCTTCGTTGTGGATCACACGACGGGCAGCCACGTCATCTTGCGCCACCCCACGACCCAGCGCCGCGCTGTCGTGCCTGGACATGGAGGCCGCGATCTCAGGAAGGGTACGCTGGACGGCATTCTCGAGGATGCCGGGCTCACCGTTGAGGAATTCACCGAGCTGCTGAAGTAGGCCCGTTACGCGACGAGCCCCGTATCGACCTCTACCACGACGCCCGTCTTGCACTGCGGGCACGGATGGTCGATCATCTCGAAGCACGTGCGCACGTGTGGCGAACCGCACTTGGGGCACGTGCGGGTGTCTCGCCCCTTGGTCGTGCCGCAAGGCATCCGCTCTCTGCCGCCCAACAGAACCGGCGCCAGGAAGCACCCCGGCTTCCACCTCCCGAGATACAGGCCCTTCCTCGCGTACCACTCGCGCCACGGGTTCACAGTCTCGTCGCCCAAGTCGAGATCGAACTGCGCGACGCAGTCCAGGCACACGCAGAAGGAGTGGAAGCCGGTTCGGTCCTGGACCAGCCGCGCATCGGGGGTCGGACCCAGTACCCGCTCGACCTCGACGCTCTCACCCAGGTGGCATACGACCTGGCGGTCACCGGCATCGTCGATGACGTACAGATTCCCGCCCCAACCCTCCGGGAACGCGAAGTCGCATTGGTTGCATCGGTACCCATGGATCGGTGGCACGTGGCGGCACTCCCTGGATAGCCCCAACACTGCTCACTTAGGTGATGAGTCAATCGCCTCCAGTCGTAGGGCGGGCAGGAATGCCTGCCCCACGACTGGGGGAGGACGGGTGACGTGTCGCAAACTCAGCAGTATTATGACTAGTCGCCGTCACTCGTGATCGTGAGGATGTGTCGTCGTCGCTCGAAGGGCCCACTTCGACAACGACGGTGACGGAGCAGCGCTCCGTCCTACGACGGCGACTCGCACGGCGACGGCGGACGGCTATCCGCGAGTGCGGGACCGAGGTCGTTCAGTCCCCGAAGGGGACGACTGGTGGCTAGCCGTGGGTGAAACCCACGGCCTCGAGCCGTTCCTTCGGCTCCGGCCCCGTCGGTGGCCGGAGGGCTGTTCGGTGGTTCCGCCGGCCCCCTTCGGGGCCGGAGAGGAAGGTAAGGCCCTGTTCCGTGGGCTGGCGCCCACGGCTAGCCATCGGTCGCCCCTACGGGGCTGACGGCTTGGCCCAACGGCACATGGCCCTCCAGATG
>VGFB01000066.1 GCA_016869015.1 Armatimonadota bacterium | reverse complement strand
TCGTATCGCCCGTCGCCCTTGGCGGCGTGCAGCAAGCGGTCCTTCTGTTCCTCCGTCAGCTTGTGGACGAACACGCCCCGCTTGACCGCATCGGCAAACCGCGCCATGAAGTAGTCATACGCCGGCGTACCCTTCATCTTCTCGATCTCAGCCCACAGCCGCTTGCCGTACTCGGAGCCGGGAGAGAAGAGCAGAACGCAGCCGTTGTACTCCACCTGGTCGCGGCCCCGCTTCGAGGGGTCGATGGTCACCAGGTCGGCCATCGCGTTATCGGGAAGCGTGTACGAATCGATGATGTCCGCACGATTCCGACGCGCATATTTGCGGATCATCTGTTCCGCCGAGTCGCGCGAGAGACCCCGCGTCTCCATCAGCCACTGGATCGTCTGCTCGCGAACCGGCCCGATCTTCACCTCGAGGGCCGAAGCTTGAGCCGTCAGGATGGCTGCCAAAACGATGCACAAGATGAAAGGCAACCCGGTCTGACGCAGAGTCCTGATCATGGCGTGGTGCTCTCCCCTTGCTTCGCGATGAGCCGCTACGTCCGAGAGCCGTGTCACTACTGTCGCAGCGGGGGCCCGGCCGGCGGGCCCCCGTGAGTCGTCTCAACTACCGCTGCACCGTCACGCTCCGCGTCGCGCGGACCTGCTGGCCGTCGGCATCCACGGCCTCGAGGACCACCAGGTACGTCCCGGACGGAACCGCCACGCCGCCCGCGCTGCGCAGGTTCCACACGGCGGTGTTCGCGCCCGCGGCCACCGCCTCGCCGCGCGCGAGGGTCGCGATCTCGCGGCCCGCCATGTTGCGCACGTGGATGGTCATGGCGGCATCCCGGCTCAGCGTGTAACTGACCTGCACGCTCCGGCGCGTCGCCTGCGCCGAGGCCGCCGCGATCACCAGGTTCCCGCCTCGGTCGGGCTCCAGGACCAACCGGAAGTGCCGCTCTCCGCCCTCCCGGCTGTCATAGGTGTACGCGCGCATCGTCCGGGCGTAGACCCGCTTGTTGGCGTCCTCGTCCACCAGGGTGACGCGCAGGTTGGTGGGCACCGCGGAGAGGTCCGGGAGCGACACCGAGACGGCGGTGTCCTTCAGATCGGTGTCCACCACAAACGGCCACTCCAGCGTCCCCGCGCTCGCCCCGGCGCGCACGTCGCACGCCAGCGCCTCGCCGTTGGCTCCGGTGAAGAACAGGTCTACGGTGTTCGGGACCCTCGGCGGGTTCGCGGCCCTCACGCCACCGCGGCTCGCCAGGACGCCCAGGCGGGAGCTCAGGTCGGCCGCCCCACCGGCCTCGGCGACAACGGGAACCACCCAGTTCTGCGCATCCACCTTGGGCGCTTCGGAGGCGACCGGCTCGGCTCCCGCGGTCAGCGGCGCGTTGATCACGATTGTCGCGGCCTGATCGGCCTTGATCCAGAAGCCCGCCTCACGCGGCACGCTCCGGCGAGCGCGCAGCTCCGGCAGGTCGGTGACCAGCTCGTACGTCCGGCCCGCTCCGAGGATGAACCCGAGGTCCGCCACCGGCCCGGTCGGCGAGATCGCGAGGTTCGACCAGGCGAGCCCGTACCGGTAGGGGTTGCCGGCCATGTTCCAGCCCTCGCTCAGGGCCAGCGTAAACGGATCGGTCGTGCGGACCAGCTTCCCCGCTACCTCCACGTCCGTATCGCCGGCGAACTGCGCGAAGAAGCCGCGACCCGGGGCGAGGTCGAGGACGGGCGAACCAGGCTCCAACCACGCCCGCACATACTTGTCGGCGCCCGCGCGGCGCGGGTCCCAGCGCGCGATCTGATCCGTGCCGAGGGCCGCTACGACATCATCGTCGGCCGGATCGACCGGGATCGCCAGGAAGGCCAGGCCGCCCGGGAACGTCGTCGAGAAGAGCTCGAAGGCGACGAAGTCGTTGTTGATGGAGTCCGGCCCGACCGTGACCTCGAGGGTCGTCGGCTCGAAGGTGAAGCCCGGCTTCTCCGGCCGCACATCGTAGGTCCCAGCCGGGATCTTGGCAATCCGGTAGGCTCCGCTGATGTCCGTTCGCGCGCTCCCCACGACGGTGGGCGTGGCGTCTTGCGTCTCCACGACCACCCGCGCCGAAGACAGCACCCCGCCGTCGGACGTGCTCACCCGACCGGCAACGCTGAACGTCTCCACGGAGGCGAAGAAGTTCACGTTGTCCGCGCCTCCGCCGTTCACCGGCAGCGTCACGGCGCGGTCGGCCGGGTTGAACACGAACCCGGGCAGCGCCGGCTGCACCACGTACGTACCTGCCGGACTGTCCTTGATGAGGTACACGCCCTCCGCGTTCGTGGCAGCTTCCTTCAGGCCGTTGGTGACGCGGACGTTGGCGAGCCCGCCGTTCACATCGCTGACCCGGCCCTTGATGTCATAGCCCGGGATGGCGGTGAAGTCGACGCCCGGCACGTCGGCGCTGTTCACCGTGACGTTACGCGTCGCGGGCAGGAAGGCCAACCCCCGCTCGATGGGGCGCACCTCGTACGAGCCGTTCGTCAGCCCCTGGATCGCGTACTGGCCATTCGCGTCAGTTGAGCCCGAGAGCGCGCCCGCGAGGACGACGACCCCCGGCACGCCCTCTACGCCTCCGCTCCCATCGTCCCGGGTGATCGTCCCGGAGATCGTGTAGGTGGGCGGCGGGACGATCGTGAACCGGTAGTCGCGGGTCGCAATCCGCGGCGTCGGGATCGCCAAGTCGCTGACCTCGACGTGCACGCTCACCACGTCGAGTTGGTTGAAGTCGTTGTCGGGGTCGAAGGTGAAGCGGAAGCCGTTGGCGACCGCCGTCTGCCCGACCACGCCCGTGACCGGCTGGCCGCCGACCTTCACCTCGATGACCGCGGTCGTCGCGTCAACCCCGGCGCCGGTGTCGGTGGCGGTGAAAGCGATGTTCGTATCAACCGCCACGTCCCGCGCGCCGGGCGCCGGATCGAAGGCGGAGAGGGTCGGGGCCGAGTTGTCCGTCGACATCACCGGCCCCGCCTCATTCGAGTTCGCGGACTCATTCTGGCCGTCGAAGGCCCGGATGACATAGAAGAAGTCCGTTCCGTCCGTGGCCGTAGTGTCGGAGTAGTTGGTCGAGCCGGCCGGCGCTGTATCGAGCGCAGCGCCGTAGCCTCCGGACGTCACGGCCCGGTAGATCCGGTACTCGATCACGTCATCGGCGCCCGCGTTCGGGTCATCGGCCGACTTGGTCCACGCCAGATCGAGCTGCGTGCCCAGGCCGGGGTTGGTCGCCGTCAGGTTCGTCGGCGCATCGGGCGCGAGGTTGTCGGTCGCGCGCACCGGTCCGGCGATGTTGCTGTCCAGCGATTCGTTCGTCCCGTCGTAAGCGCGCACCACGTACCACAGGTCCGTCGCCTTCGGCGCGGTATCATGGGTGAAGCTGTATGCGCCCGCGCCGGTGGCCGGAACGGTCACCGCCAGCTGGGCAGCCGTCATGTTCTGGTTCGTGTCGTAGTAGACGCGGTACTCGGTGACGTCGTCCGCGCCGCCCCCGTCGTCGTTGCTGGGGTTGAAGCTCCCCTGGGTCGCCCCGCCCTGGTCGTTCGGTACGTCCGCCACGACCAGCGACTTGGCTGCGCCCGGGGGCTCGTCGACGCGCGGCCCGGGGAACCGGTTCGGCGTCGCGGTCAGCGCGGGCTGGCGGGCGATGTCCAGACCGTCATTCGCTCGGAAGTAGTACGAGTGGGCCGTGCCGGCCACCAGGTTCGTGATCTGGAACTGGAACTCCGCCCCGTCCGTGTAGTCCCCGTCCGTCGAGTCCACCTGCGTCATGTCCTGCGCGACGCCGTCGATGTAGACCCGCACCCAGATCGGCGGGTTGCCCTGCACCCCGGCGTAGACATCCAGGTCCTTGTAGATGATCGTGTAGGTGAAGGTGGTCTGCTGCGTGCCCGCGTCGGGATCGAGCCCGGGGCTCACCTGTCCCGGCGGCGCGTCGCTCGGGTCAAACTCCAGCGTCGGCGGCGTGTTCTGGGCCACCTTCGGCCCCGGCTCGGAGTCGTTGTAGACCGGCGGCGGCCCCGGATCAGTCTGTCGGCCCACGAACAGCAGCGGGTCGGAGGGGCTGGCTTTCACCGGGTACGTCAGCTCGCCGTCCGAGCACTGGGCGCGGAAGATGTGGTTGCCGGCCGACAACCGGATCGGCTGGGTCTCGAACACGGCGCCGTCGGTGTAGACCGTATCATTCGGGTTCGAGGGCGTCAGGTTGAGGATCTGCGCCGGCGCCGCCTGGGTGCCGTCGACGCCGATTCGGATCACGGAGGGCGGGTTGTTCTCCGCATCCGTGTAGGCCACGAACAACTGGAAGCCGGTCGCCGTAGTCCCATCGGGACCCACGCCGGGCGCGTCCGGCGTGAACCGGTAGTTCGAGAGCATCGGCGCCGTGTTCTGCAGGACCTCCGGCCCTTCGAACTCGGCGGTCTGCGGGAAGCGGACGCTCTCGCCTTCGACCGAGACATCCGGGTTCGTGGGGTAGGCCCAGTCGCCCCAGTCGTCCTTGAAGGTGAAGAAGTACCGGTGCAGTCCGGGCCCCAGCGCGATGTTGTTGGCCGTGCTGAACATGTACGCGATGCCGTCGACCGCGTTGTTGTCGCTGGGCGTTACCCGGTCCATCTTCCCCGTGAACCAGCGCAGGATCTCGAAGCGATCCCCCGCCGCGATCGGGTCCACGCCCAGGCCCTGCGCGGGCGCGATCGGCGTGGCCTGGATCCGCGTGGTGTCGTTGCCGGTGATGAGGTACGTCAGCCCCTGGGCCGCCGGGTTGGCGGCCTCCTCGATCCGGATGTACGTGGGCCGCACGGCGTCGAGCAGGCTGTCGACGGCATAGCCGGTGCCCGTCTCCGTGGTGTAGTTCACCTGACCGGCCGACACCCCCGACACGCGGTTCTCGCCCTCGGGGTCGCCGAACAGGTCCACGTGGATGGAGGCCTCAAACGGTTCGTCGCCCAGCGCCCCCGGGTTCAGGACCTCACCGTCGGGGTCCCGGTAGCTGACGTAGTAGACGAAGTTGCTGCCGACCCGGTCGGAGCTCGGCTGCACGTCGTTCTGGCTCAGCGTCGGCGGCGTGTTCACGCGGAACCAGTAGTAGTCGTTGTTGCCCTGCAGGTCCATCGGGACGCCGAGGTCCGACTGCGGATTGCTGACCGGCAGGAGCACGTCGATGTCCTCGGCCGTGAAGCCGCTCTCCGGCTCGCGGAACTGGGGCGGGCGGTTCGGGAAGACCGTCGTGCGCGTCCCGTCGCTCGCCACGAAGTAGTAGTTGTAGTCGGCCGAGCCGCCTCCACCGGGGAGCTGGTCGGCACTAATCTGGAACTGGAACACCGCGCCGTCCGTGTAGTCCGTGTCCCCGGGGTTCAGCTGCTGCATCGTGTAGCCGCGCCACGTGCCCGGCGCTCCGCCCCGATCGTTCCGGCGGATCATGCAGCGGATGAAGTCCGGCGAGCGGCTCGGCCGACGCCAGTAGTTGGTCAGGAACGTGAACGTCGTCGACTGGGTCCACTTCCCGCCGCTGAGCACGGCGGCGTTCGGGTCGGCGGGGTCCTCCGGCCAGATGTTCGCGAAGTTCGGCCGGATCGTGTCATCGTTGATGTAGTGGGTCGGCTGGTTCGGACGCGCCGGGTCGCCAACGCCCGGCGTCGAGCCCGTCGGCCCGCCGTCGGGCCCAAGGCTCTCGAAGGGGCTGATCGCGTCGAAGAAGTCCGACTGGTCGGTCGTCGTGTTGTACTGCTCGAAGCGGATCTGGGGCACCAGCCGCGGCTCGGCCCCCACGATGTCCCACCGCGCCACACTGCCCTCCGTCGCGAGGTAGGGCGCCACGACCGTCGCCGGGTTGAAGTACGGGAACGCCGTCAGCACCGGGTTGACGTCCGGATAGCGCCCCGACTGCGAGTCGTAGGGGTAGCCGAAGGGCCGGATCTCACGAGTGTACTGGTATTCCCGCTGCCAGTAGGTGTGCCACGTCGGGCTGAAGGGCGACGCCGGCAGGGGGTGCCAGAACTCGGCGCGCGTCTGGTTGCCCGGCCATCCGATCTGCACGTGCGCCACGCCGCGAGGCGGGAAGAAGTCATCCGTCGCCGCGAACTCGTACGTATGTCCGCCCGCCGGCAGCGAGTTGTAACCGTTGCTGACCGGCGTCCCGCGAATGCCGCACGTCCACACGTCCTGCGTGTCCGGCCCGGGCGGGTCCCACCGCAGCTGGAACAAGTTGTCCAGGAAGTTCATGAAGTCGGTGGGCTGGATGACGTAGCGGTAGATCGCGCCGTCCGCGAACTCGTCGTCCTCCTCATTCTCGCGCAACATGAAGTGCGGCCGTTGGATGTTGCCGTCGAGGAACAGGAGTACCTCGATCTGCGTCCGCTTCTCGTATTCGGGGTAAGGACCGCTTGCCACACCCTTGTTCCGGCTGATGGCGACGTAGTCGCCCGACCGGTCCATCCAGGTGTCATCCCCGCTCCGCATCGTCCAGTCGTAGTCGCCGGAGCTCAGGCCGTTCACCGACAGCGACCCCACCAGCCCGGCATCGGCATCGGTCGGCGCTGCCTTGGGCAGGCGGTCGAAGTTCACCATCGGCGTGCGACCGTCGCCCGGCGTGCTGCCCTGGGCCCACTTCCACCGCGGCGGGAGGCTCCAGTCGTTCCCGCTTCCGGGCACACCGTTGGAGTACTGTACGCGGAACGTATACGTCGAGTCCCCCGAGCCGTTGTCGTTGTCCGGCTGAAGCTGGTTCGGCGTTACCGCGAGCGGATCCACCCCCAACGCCGGGCTCTGGTACCACTCCAACACATCCTCATCGTCCCGCTGGGAGGAGTAGCTGCCCTGGAAGGTCGCCGGGAACCAGTTCTGGATGCCCGCGCCGTTCTGGTCGACAATGTAGACCGAGAACGTGAACGTGGCGCCGTTCCCCATGAAGAAATTGCCCATGCACCAGTCTTCATGCGGGAGAGGAGGGAAGGAAGCGCCCGTGAACGGGCCAATCGTCCAGACGCTGGTCGTGCCGCCAAGGCTCGCCACCGCCACGCCGTCCAGCGCGTCGTTGCGGGGCCCGGTGAACGCCGGTGGAGCGCCTTGCGTGTTGCGCAGGATCAACTGAGGGTTCATCGGGCCGCCCGACGGGCCGCTGAGCTGCAGCCGCACCAGGCTGTTGTTCTGGCCGGTGTCGATCTGGATGCCAAACCAGCGCTGGGAGTTCATCGAGCAGTGGACGGGGAACACACCCGCGCCGTCCCATGCCAGTGAGGCGCTCTGCGACAGACCGACGCTGGTGGTCAAGGCAGAGGTCAGGAGGAGGAGCGCGAGGGTGGCTGCGGCGCGGCGGAGATGGGCGTGGTGGTTCTGATCCACTAGGAAGTTCCTCCCCGTCGGTATGCCGAAGCGGCCGGACGCACGAACAGCCCGTCCCGACCGGCGGACGGGCGCGCCCCGGCCAAGATAGCAGCACTTCGGCAGTCCAGTAAGGCGTTCGCCCTCCCCCTGCGTGGCCGTCGCGGGATCGGCCAATGGGGCGAACTCACGACGTCGGATTCCCGCGCATTCTACAACACGCCCCCCCAAAAGTCAACCGAGCCTCCGGCCCCGCTCCGGCCCTGCCTCCACGCCCCCAGCGCCCATTTTTCGGGCCTCGCACGCTTCCTTCGCCAACGCCGCCTCGGTGTCCTTCCTGCCCTGCCGCCGGAGGCCTGTGAGTTGCATCACTACCGGCGGTAGGACCGGCGCCACTGCCCCCCAGACCGGCTACCCCGTCCCCAGTCGCTCATCGATCAGCCGGTTCAGCGTCTCCGGATCGGCTTGCCCCTTGGTCGCGCGCATCACGGCTCCCACGAGGGCCCCCTTGGCCTTCTGCTTCCCCGCGCGGTAGTCCTCGACGGCTCTCGGGTTGTCGGCGATCGCCTGATCGACGATCGGACCCAGCTCGTCCGCCCCGCCCACCACCTCCAGGCCCTCGGCCGCCACCACCTCCGCCGCCGTCTTCCCCGTCTGGAAGATCCGCGGAAACACGTCTCGCGCGATCTTGCCAGTGATCCTGCCCTCGGCTACGAGCCTGATCAGCTCTGCGATCCCGGCGGGCGCCACTGGAGACCTCTCGACCGGCAAGGACCGTGCGTTCAGCTCGCTCGTTAGCGGCCCCATCACCCAGTTGCTGGCCTGCTTCGGCGGCGCACCCAGGTCCACGACGGCCTGGTAATAGGATGCTGAGCCCGTGGCAACCAGAGCGTCCGCTTCGGCCGCGGAGAGCCGGTGCTCCGAGGTCAGGCGGTACCGCCACTGGTCCGGCAGTTCCGGGAGCCCCGCCCGAATCGCCGCCACCCAGTCTGCGCCCGGCGCCATCGGCACGAGGTCGGGGTCGGGGAAGTACATGTAGTCCTCCGCCGACTCCTTGCTCCGCATTACCTGCGTTTCGTGCTTCTCCTCGCTCCACCGGCGCGTCTCCTGCCGAATTGGCTCCCCCTCCTCCACCGCCCGCAGTTGTCGCCGGATCTCGTACTTCACCGCCTCGTACACGCCGCGGATCGAGGCCAGATTCTTGATCTCCACCTTCTCCGTGCGCTCGCCCGTCTCGTCGTTGACCACATTCACCGTGGGCTCGCAGCGCATGGCGCCCTCTTCCATGTTCCCGCTTGAGACCCCCAGATACCGCAGCAGCTCCCGCAGCTTCGTAAGGTAGGCGCGCACCTGCTCGGCCGAGCCGAAGTCGGGCTCGGTCACGATCTCCATCAGGGGGACGCCGGCCCGGTTGTACTCGACCAGGCTCGTGCCGTCCGGCAGATGGAAGTTCTTCCCGGTGTCCTCCTCCAGATGGACCCGCCGGATCCCGATCCGCACGGTCTGGTCGTCCACGGCTACCTCGATGTGCCCGTCGAAGGTCAGCGGCTCCTCGTACTGGCTGATCTGGTAGTTCTTGGGCATGTCCGGGTAGAAGTAGTTCTTCCGCGCAAAGCGGCAGCGCTCCGCGACCCGGCAGTTCAGCGCGAGCCCTGTCTTGATCACGAACTCCACCGCCTGCCGGTTCGCGACCGGCAGTGTCCCGGGAATCCCCGAGCATACCGGACAGCACTGGCTGTTGGCGGTCTCGCCGAACTTCGTCGAGCAGCCGCAGAACATCTTGCTGTCCGTCAGGAGTTGCGCGTGTACCTCGAGCCCAATCTTCGCCCGAAATCCCATCGCCCTATGCCTCTCTGGTCGTCGCCGTGGCACTTCTCACTTCGCACTCAGCGCTTCGCACTTCCTCCCCACCCATCCCGCCTGCTGCTCGTAGGCGTACCCAACCCGCAGCAGCGTCGCCTCGTCGAAGGGCCGGCCCATGAGCTGCAACCCGACAGGCAGCCCTTCCGAGAAGCCGCACGGCACGTTGAGGGCGGGGATGCCGGCGAGGTTGACGGGGATGGTGCAGATGTCCGCGAGCTTCATCGCGAGGGGATCGTCCACGCGCTCCCCGATCCTGAAGGCAACGGTCGGCGACGTGGGTGAGAGCAGGATGTCGAACCGCTCGAACGCCCGGTCGAAGTCCTGCCGGATGAGGTTGCGCACCTTCAGCGCCTTCAGGTAGTAAGCATCGTAGTAGCCCTTGCTCAGCACGTAGGTCCCCTTGATGATCCGCAGGCGGACCTCCGGCCCGAAGCCCTCCGCGCGCGTCTTGGCGAACATGTCCTCGAAGTCGGTCACCGGCTCCTGCGTCCGATGACCATAGCGGACCCCGTCGAAGCGCGCGAGGTTCGAGCTGCATTCGGCCGGAGCGATGATGTAGTAGACCGGCAGCGCGTACTCACAGTGCGGCAGCTCCACCTCCTCGCACGCCACTCCCAGGGCCTCCAGCGTCTCCACCGCCTTCCGCACGCATTCCTGCACCCCCGGCTCGATGCCCTCGCCCATCAGCTCGCGCACCACTCCGGCCTTCAGCCCCCGCACGTCGCCCGTGAGCTGGCCGGCGTAGTCCGGCGCCGGGTGGTCCGAGGAGGAGGTCGAGTCCAGGGGGTCGTGCACGCTCAACACCTGCTGAAGCAGCGCGCAGTCCCGCACGTCCTTCGTGAGGGGGCCGATCTGGTCCAGGCTCGAAGCGTAGGCGATCAGACCGTACCGACTCACCCGGCCGTAGGTGGGCTTCAGGCCCACACACCCGCAGACCGACGCGGGTTGGCGGATCGACCCGCCCGTGTCCGAACCCAGCGCGAGGCAGGCCGCGTCGGCCGCCACCGCCGCCGCCGAGCCGCCGCTCGAGCCGCCCGGGATCCGCTCCAGGTCCCACGGGTTGCGCGTGATCTTGAAGGCCGAGTTCTCGGTGGAGGAGCCCATCGCGAACTCGTCCATGTTCGTCTTGCCCAGCAGCGGCATTCCCGCCGCCCGGCAGTTCGCCACCGCCGTCGCATCGTAGGGCGGCACGAAGTTCTGCAGGATCCTCGACCCGCACGTCGTCGTCACGTCCTCCGTGCAGAGCACGTCCTTCGCCGCATACGGCACGCC
>VGFB01000065.1 GCA_016869015.1 Armatimonadota bacterium | reverse complement strand
TCGAGCAGGGCCTGGCCCTCGCGGGGCCGGTGATCGTGCACGCCGTCACGCGGAAGGGTGCCGGGTACGCCCCGGCCGAGGAGTCGCCGCGCAACTTCCACGGCACGCCGCCCTTCGAGGAAGAGACGGGGATGCCGCGTGCGAGGCCGCAGACGGACTCGTACTCGGCGGTCTTCGGCAAGCAGCTGTTGCGTTTGGCGCGTCAGGACTCGCGGATCGTGGGGCTGACGGCGGCGATGCTGGACGGCACGGGGATGGAGTACCTGCACGAGGCGATGCCCGATCGCTGCCTGGACGTGGGGATGGCCGAGCAGCACGCCGTGACCTTCGCCGCCGGCCTCGCGGCGGCGGGTATGCGGCCCGTGGTGGCGATCTACTCGACCTTCGCCCAGCGGGCGTACGATCAGTGGGTCCACGACGTGTGCCTGCAGAACCTGCCGGTGGTGCTGGTGCTTGACAGGGCCGGCCTGGTGGGGGACGATGGGCCCACGCACCACGGCGCCTTCGACCTCAGCTACCTCCGGCACATCCCGAACCTCACGCTGATGGCGCCGAAGGACGAGGCCGAGCTGTGCCGGATGCTGGTGACGGCGCTGGAGCTGCCCGGTCCGAGCGCTCTGCGGTTCCCGCGAGGCGCGGGGCCCGGGGTCCCGCCGCCGGAGGTTCCGGAGGCGCTCCCGGTCGGGCGGGCGGAGGTGCTGACCGAGGGCGAGGACGTGTTGGTTCTGGCGCTGGGGGCCGCCGTGCCCCGGGCGCTGGAGGTCTGTGAGCGGCTCCGCGAGGAGGGTTTGGCGGCCACCGTCGTGAACGCTCGCTTCGCCAAGCCCCTCGACGCGGAGCTGATCCTGGACCGGGCGGCGCGGATCGGGCGCGTGGTGACGGTGGAGGAGAGCGCGCTGGCCGGCGGGTTCGGGTCGGCGGTCGTGGAGCTGCTCAGCGACGCGGGGGTTGAGGGCGTTCGCGTGCGGCGGGCGGGCTTGCCGGACCGCTTCGTGTCCCACGGCGACAACGCGCGACTGCTGGCGGAATGCGGGTTAGACGCCCCTGCACTGGCGGAGACCATTCGGGCGACGGCCAAGTCGCCGGGCGTCGTGGTGTCCGGCGCGCTCGGCCGGGAACGCGGGGAAGGGAGCGCATCATGAGACAGATGGCGGTCATTCTCGCTCTGCTGCTGCCGATCGGTGCGGTTGTGGGGGCGCAGGAGCCGGCGGCCGACCCGGCGCGGGCGGCCTTCGACGCCGGCACGGAGGCCTATGGCGCCGGACGCTATGACGAGGCGAAGGCCAAGTTCCTGGAGGCGCTGGCAGGCTACGAGGGCGATCACGTCGTGCTCACCTGGCTGGGCACGACCTGCCACGCGCTGCGGCAGTGGGATGAGGCCATCGCCTACCTCACGCAGGCCACGGCGGCGGCCCCTGACTACGCGGTCGCCCAGAACAACCTGGGCAACGCGTATCTGGAAAAGGGCCTGCCGCTGCTGAAGGAACCGGCGACCCTGGCCGAGGGGCAGGAGCTGGTGGGCACGGCGGTCGCGCGGTATCAGAAGGCGCTGGAGCTGAAGCCCGATTACCTCTACGCCGCCTACAACGCCGCTCAAGCCTACGCGGCTCTGAGGGACTGGGACAAGGCCTGGAAGGCCTTCCATACCGCAACCAGCCTCGGCCCCAACGACGTGGACGTCTGGCGGAGCTTCGGCCGGGCCCTCAAGCAGGCTGGGGAACTGGACAAGGCGGTCGAGCGATACGAAAAGGCCGCAGAGCTGGACCCCCGCTGCCTCGAGTGCTTCGTGCAACTGGGCTGGATCTACAGCAAACAGGCGCGCTGGCCGGAGGCGGAACGGGCCTACGCCCGGGCCGTCGCCGTGGACGCCGAGAACTTCGACGCCCAACTCGGACTGGGGATCGCGCTGTACAGCCAGCGGAAGTACGCCGACGCGCAGGGCCCGCTGGTCAAGGCGGGAGGGCTGAAGGCCGACAGCTTTGAGGCGCACTACAATCTCGGGCTCGTGGCGGATGCCCTCAACGACGCGCCGGCCGCCGAGGCCGCGTACCGCGCGGCGGCGGCCGTGAAGGGTGACGACGCGCCGTGCCTCAACAACCTGGGGGTCGCGATCTTCAACCAGAAGAGGCCTTGCGACGCGCTCGAGCACTTCCGGGCGGCCGTCACGGCGGACGACACCTACGTCATGGCACACATCAACCTGGCGCTCGGGCTGGAGGCGTGCGGCCAGGACCCGGAGGCCGCCCTGAAGCAGTGGCAGGACGTCGTTGCCAAGTTCCCGCGGCAGGCCAGCGCGCGCTGCGGCCTGGCGAACGCGCTGTACCGCAAGCAGCAGGTCAACGAGGCGCTGGCCGAGTACCTCCGGTGCCTCGAGCTGGAGCCAAGCAACATCGAGGCCCACAACAACGTCGGGTTGATCTACCTGGACCGCGATCAGCTGGTGGAGGCCGTGGCGCACTTCCGGCAGGCCCTGGGGGTCAACGCGGACTACGTGCCGGCCATCAACAACCTCGGGGTCGCCTACGAGAAGCAGGGCAAGCCCGATCAGGCGAAGGAGATGTACGAGAAGGCGTTGGCCATCGACCCGAACTACGACAAGGCCCGTGAGAACCTTAACCGGCTGACCAAACCGGCCGGAGGGGGCTGAGCCGGTTGGGCGAGCGCGATCCGGACCGACCGGCCATCCGGCGGGTCGGCCTCTACGTCTCCCTGCACCGTGAAGCAGCGTGCGCGGCGACCGCGCCGTTGGCGGAGGCCCTTTGCCGGGCCGGCATCGCCGTGCAGACCTCGGCGGAGATCGCCCGCCGGACGAACATCGCCTGCGAGATCGTCTCCCTCGATGAAGTGGCCAATGCCGATCTGGTGATCGTCCTGGGGGGCGACGGCAGCCTGCTGCACGTCGCGGGCCGCGCCGCGCCGCTGGGCGTGCCGATCCTGGGGGTGGACATGGGGAGCTTCGGCTTCCTGTCCGACACCGACCTGGAGGCGCTGCACGCGCGGCTCGACGAGGTCCTGCGGGGCGAGTTCGCGGTCGAGGAGCGGCTGATGCTGCAGGCGACGGTCGTCCGGGGCAACGGGGGCCTCCTGGGGCCGTGGTCGGGCCTGAACGACGCCGTCATGGGCGTCCTGTCCTATTCGAACCTGTTGCGCTTCGCGATCCGGCTGGATGACCAGCCCGTGGCGGAGTACTCCGCCGACGGCCTCATCATCGCCACCCCCACCGGCTCCACAGCCTACTCCCTCTCCGCCGGCGGGCCGGTGGTCGACCCGCGGGCCGAGAGCCTCATCATCACCCCCATCTGCCCCCACACGCTGCAGTCCCGCCCGGTCGTGGTGTCGCCGGACACGGTGGTCTCAGCGACCATCGCCCGCGAGGGGAAGAACCGGCGGGACATCGTGTTGGACGTCGACGGCCAGCAGGTGAGCGACCTGCAGGTGGGCGATACGGTGGTGATCCGACGTGCGGAGCACCGGGCCCGGCTCGTGCGCATCGGCGCCAGCACCTTCTACGGCCGGCTTCGCGACAAGCTGAAGTGGGGTACCTCCCACTGACGGTTCGTCCGACACCATGCGGCGGCGCGGGATCGTGCTTACCGAACTGCACATCACGGAGTTCGCGCTGATCGAGGAGCTGCGGATCGAGCTGGGTCCGGGCTTCACGGTCATCACCGGCGAGACGGGCGCGGGCAAGTCGATTGTCATCGACGCCTTGAGCGCGGCCGTCGGCGATCGCGCGGGCGCCGACACGGTGCGCACGGGCGCCGAGCAGGCCGTCGTCGAGGCGACCTTCGACGCCTCGGCCGCGCCCAAGGCCCTGGCCGCCGCCGCCGAGGCGGGGGTGGAGGCGGACGCCGACGGAACGCTCATCCTCACGCGAGTGATCTCCACCGCGGGGCGCCATCGCTGCCGCGTCAACGGACGGTCTGTCCCCCTGAGCGTGCTGCGGGAGATCGGCGACCGCCTCGTCGACATCCACGGCCAGCACGAGCACCAGGCGCTCATCCGCGACGAGAACCACCTGCAGTTCCTGGATGGCTACGCCGGGCCGGACGCGCTGTCCGTGCGGGAGGAGTACGCGCGAACGTTCGAGGAGCTCCGTGCGGCCCAGGCGGCGCGCGACCGGCTGGCGGCGGCGGCGCGGGATCGCCTGCGCGAGGTCGATCTGCTTCGCTTCCAGGCGGAGGAGATCCGGTCCGCCGCGCTGACCCCCGGGGAGGAGGAGGAACTCCTGGCGACCCGGGAGCGGCTGTCGAACCTCGAGCGACTCCGGGAGGGTGGGCTCGAGGCGCACGGCCTCCTCGCAGGGGTGACGGAGGAGGGCCTGGGAGCCGTTGACGCGGCCCGGGAAGCCCTACGGCGGTTGCAGGATCTGGCGGCCCTGGACCGAGGCCTCGGGGAGCTGGCGGCGTCCCTTGAGACAGCCGCCTACCAGTTGGAGGACGCGGCGGGGCGGCTGTCGGACTACCTGGAGGGCGTCGAAGGGGAGCCCGACGCGCTCGACGAGATCGAGCAGCGGCTGGCGCTCATCGGCCGGCTGCGGCGCAAGTACGGCGACTCCCCGGCGGACGTGATCGGCTTCGGCGAGGAGGCGGCGGCGCGCCTCGCGCAGTTGGAGCGAGCCGACGAGCGGCTGGGCGAGCTGGCGGAGGAGATCGCGCGGCTGGAGGCGGAGGCGGGCGGGCAGGCAACCCGGCTGTCGGGCCTGCGGAGGGAGGCGGCGGCGCGACTCGGGGAGGCGCTGACGGCGGGGCTCGGGGATGTCGGCATGGAACACGGGAAGCTGGAGGTGGAGCTGACGCAGACGGCGGAGGCCCAAGGGCTGCCGGACGGGACAGGAGGGCGCTGGCTGGCCGATGCGCGCGGGATCGACACGGGGCGGTTCCGGTTCTCCGCCAACCCCGGCGAGCCGCTCAAACCGCTGGCCGCCATCGCCTCGGGCGGGGAGCTGTCGCGGGTGATGCTGTTGCTGAAGTCGGTGTGCTCCCGGGGCCACGAGATCCCAACCGTCGTCTTCGACGAGGTCGACGCCGGCATCGGCGGGCGCGCGACTCACGCCGTCGGCAACAAGCTTGCGGAGCTCAGCCGGCGGACCCAGGTGCTGTGCGTGACGCACCTGCCGCAGATTGCGCGGCTCGCCGGCCGGCACTTCCACGTCTCGAAGGGGACCCGTGGGGGCCGCACGCGCGTAGCACTGGAGCCGCTGGATCGCGACCGTCGAGTCGCCGAACTCGCGCGCATGCTGGGCGCGGGGGAAGGGGACCGGGCCGCGCTGCAGCATGCGGCGGAGCTCCTTGAGGGGGGCCGCTAAGGTCCGACCGGATCGCAGCATGAACGCCAAGGGCCGTGTACGCAAGAACCGCCGGACGAAGCACCTGGTCCTGCAGTTGCGGGCGGGAGAGGTCGCGCTGATCGACCACCGCGACCTCGACGGCCCGGCGGCCGAGATGCTCGCGGAATGCCGGCCGGCGGCGGTGCTCAACGCTCAACCGTCCATGACGGGCGAGTACCCCAATCGCGGGCCGGCCGTGCTGGCCGCGGCAGGAATCCCGCTCTACGACCTTGAGACCCGCGATCTCTTCGAGCGGGTTGACAACGGCACAGCGGTGACGATCGAGGACGGTCGCGTGCTGGCGGGGGGCGAGGAGCTCGGCCGGTGCGCGCGTCTGGATGCGGGGCGGATCGAGGCGCTGACCCACGCGGCCGAGGCCAGGACCAAGCAGTTACTCCTCGACTTCGCGGAGAACACGCTCGAGTTCATCCGCACGCAGCCGGAGATCGTGCTGCCCAGCGCGCCGCTGCCCGAGACGAAGACCCCGATCTGGGGCCGGCACGTCGTCATCGTGGCACGAGGACCGGGGTCGCACGGCGACCTGGAGACCATCCGGGCGTACATCCAGGATGTGCGGCCGGTGCTCATCGGCGTCGACGGCGGGGCCGACATCCTCGCGGCTGCGGGCTTCCGGCCCGACCTGATCGTCGGCGACCTGGACAGCGCCGGGGAACTCGTGCTCCGGTCGGGGGCGGAGGTCCTGGTTCACGCCTATGCCGACGGGCGCTCCCCCGGCGCCCGGCGGGCGGAGCAGCTGGGTCTGACGTACCGGACGCTCACCGCGCCGGGCACCAGCGAGGACGCCGCCCTGGCCCTCGCCTTCGAGAAGGGCGCGGAGCTGATCGTGATGGTCGGGAGCCACACGAACCTGCCCGACTTCCTGGAGAAGGGCCGGCACGGGATGGCGAGCACCTTCCTGACGCGGCTGAAGGTCGGCGACCGGCTCGTGGACGCCAAGGGCGTGCGGATGCTGTATCAGGGCTCGGTGCGCGTGCGGCACCTGGCCTATCTCGTCGGCGCGGCGCTATTGGCGGCCTGTGGGGTGTTGGTCGTGTCGCCGTTCGTGCGCGGGGTGCTGCAGATGGCGGGGATTCAGGTCATCCTCGCCATGCGCGACGCCTGGCGCGCCCTGTTCGGCTAGGGCCGGAGAAGCGGTCATGGGCATCAGTCTACGACATCACGTGCTGGCGCTCGTCGCGAGCTTCCTCATGCTGCTCGTGGGGCTGCTGGTGGGCGTGGGGTTGAGCAGCGAGCCGGGTCTTCAGCGGCGGCTGGACAAGATGGAGGCGACCTTCGCCGCGCTGTCGGACGAGAACGAGGCGCTGCAGGAGAGCGCGGACCGACATGAGGAGTTTGCCCGCACCATGCTGCCGACGCTGGTGCGCGCGCGGCTTCAGGGCCAGGTCATTCCGCTGCTGATCACGACACGCCCCCTGGATCAGAGCGAGGACGCCGCCACGGAGCTGGCGGATGTACTGGAGGCTGCGGGGGCGCGGGTGCCCTACCGATTGGCCGTGGTGGAGGACTTCGCCGAGCGGGCGGTCACCGCCTACGGCGGGGATGTGACCTCCGCGTGCGAGAACGCCGCCGGCGCCATCGTCCGTCGGGTGTTGCAGGCCGACGAGGAGGCGCTGCAAGATCTCCGCAAGCGTCGGCTCATCCGCCTTCAGGGAGAGGTGCCTCGCGTCAGTCCGACGGCCATCGCGGTCCTCGGGGGTGCCGATCTTGAGGCTCTCTCCGGGGCGGAGGCTCTCGACCGGCCGCTCCTCGAAGCGCTGACCGCCGCCGGGTTCGAGCGCGTCGTCGGCTGCGAGGCCACACCGCCCATCTCCTACATCGGCACCTATCGGGAGTTCGGCATCTCAACCGTCGACAACGTCGACCTCGCTCGCGGGCGGGTCTCCGTGGTCCAGGCTCTTGCCGGGCAGGCCGGCGACTACGGCGATCAGGACTCCGCCCGCAAGGCCTTCCCCGAACCTCAGTGAACGGTTCCTGGATCGACTTGGCCATCCTGGCCGCTCTCGGCGCGGTCGCCGAGTGGACGGCTCTCCGGGTGCTGCTGCACTGGCGCCCCGCGGCGCTGATCGCCCGCAACTATCGCCAGGTCGAGGTTGTCAGTAGAGGGGGCGCCACCTTCGCGGCGCCGGTCGCGGTCGGGGCCGTCGGGGCCGTGTTGTTGGGGCTCGACGCCGAGGCTGTCCTCGCGGCGACCCTCGCGGCGGTCCTGTTCGGGCTGCTCGGCTGGCTCGATGATGCACGGGGCGCCACGGGGGTGCGGGGCCTGAAGGGCCACCTCATGCGGCTCCTCCGGCATCGAGAGGTGACCACGGGCCTCGTCAAGGCCCTCGGCGGCACGGGCGTGGGCCTGTGGGCGGGCTACATGCTCGGCGCGGAGGGGTGGCAAGTGCTGCCGGCCGGCGCGGTGATCGCGCTGTCGGCGAACACGTTGAACGCGCTGGATGCCCGACCCGGGCGGGCGACGAAGCTGTTGCTGGCGGCGTCCATCGCGATCATCGCTCTCACGGTCCGCGGGCCCGCTCCGGGGGCCATCGGCGTCCTGGCGGTGCTGCTGGGGGCGGCAGCCGTCTTCGCTCCGGCCGACCTGCGCGAGCGCATCATGCTGGGCGACACGGGAGCCAATCCCCTCGGGGCCGTGTTGGGAATCTCGGTGGTCAGCCTCACGTCATGGCCGACGTGGCTGGCCGTGGCAGCGGGGCTGCTGGCGTTCTGCATGGCGGCCGATCGCTGGTCGTTGACGGCGGTGATGGAGCGGACGCCGGGGTTGGGCTGGTTGGACCGGCTGGGACGCCGGAAGCTGCCTTGATCGAGCGTCCGATGACGACCGATACCTTGCCGCCGGGTCTCGCGCCTCCGGGCGTGGTCATCCTGACCGGCCCTTTCGGCAGCGGGAAGACGGAGATCGCCATCAACCTCGCCCGCCGTTGGGCCGAGCGAGGCCCGACGTATCTGGCGGACCTGGACGTCGTCACGCCTTACTACCGCCCGCGCGACATCCGCGCAGAGCTGGCAGCTCAGGGCGTGCGGGTGCTGGCGCCCGAAGGGAAGGCCGGGGCCTTCGACGGGCCGGTGCTGCCGCCGGAGATGGCGGCGGCCGTTGCCGACGCCGACCACAGCCTCATCATCGACGTCGGCGGCCAGCCCCACGGCGCCGGGGTTCTGGCTCATTGGCGGGAGGCCCTTCTCGCGCGCGGCGCGAACCTGATCCTCGTGGTGAACCCCCGCCGGCCCGGGGGCGACTCGCCGGACGCGCTGGCCGAACTCACGGCGGCCATCGTGGCGCGTGCGGGTCTGCCGCTCGGCGGGGTGATCGCCAACGGCAACCTCGGCCTGCGCACGGCTGCGGCCGACGCGCTGGAGGCCCTGCCGGCGGCGCTCGCGGTAGCGCAACGGGCCGGCGCACCCCTGTTGGCGCTCTGTTGCCCCCGGGAGCTGCTAACCGAATGCGCGGCGGGGGCCGGGGCGGTGCCGGTACTCGGATTGCGATTCCACCTGCGCCCGCCCTGGGAGAGGGCTGTCAGCTAGGGCCGGAGGACACGGTCGATGGCGGAGAAGGTCGCAACGAAGGCTTTGGTCATCATCCGCGCCGAGCGGTGCAAGGCGTGCGGCTGGTGCGCGCAGCACTGCCCGCGCGGGAACCTCCGGACGGGCACGGACACGAACACCAAGGGCTACCACCCGACGGAGCTGATCGACCCGGACAACTGCACGGGCTGCGGGCAGTGCGCGCTCGTGTGCCCGGACGTGTGCATCGAGGTCTACCGCGCAAAACGCTCGCGCTAGCCGCGCGTGGGCCACACTACGGAGGTCACGGCTTGTCCGCTGAACGGAAGCCGGTCCTGATGAAGGGCAACGAGGCGGCGGCGGAGGGCGCCATCGCGGGCGGGTGCCGGCACTTCTTCGGGTATCCCATTACGCCCCAGAACGAGATCCCCGAGTACATGGCGCTGCACATGCCCGACGTTGGCGGGGTCTATCTGCAGGCCGAGAGCGAGGTCGCCGCGATCAACATGGTCTTCGGGGCGGCCGCCACGGGCGCGCGGGTGATGACCTCCTCCTCCGGGCCGGGCATCTCGCTCATGCAGGAGGCCCTCTCCTACATGGTCGGCGCTCGGGTGCCGTGCCTGGTGGTGAACGTCTGCCGCGGCGGCCCGGGCCTGGGGAACATCGGCACGTCGCAGTCCGACTACTGGCTGGCGACACGAGGGGCCGGCCACGGCGACGGCCGCTGCATCACCTTCGCGCCCGCGACGCTGCAGGAGCAGTACGACCTGTGCCGCGAGTCCTTCGAGGTCGCGGAGCGGTACCGGCACCCGGTCATGGTCCTCAGCGAGGCGGCCCTCGGGCAGATGATGGAGCCCGTGATCGTGCAGCCGCGCGGGGAGCCGCCCCGACCGGAGTTGGCCTGGGCGATCGGCGGCGAGCGCCACGGTCGAAAGCGGCGGGTCATCAACTCCCTGTACGCCCAGCCGCCCGATCTGGAGGCCCAAAACCTCGAGCTGGCCGAGCTCTACCAACAGGTCCGGCGGGAGCAGACGCGGTGGGTCGAGGTGGGAGACGAAGACCCTGAGGTCATGATCGTCGCCTACGGTATCCCCGCCCGCTGCAGCGAGACGGCGATGGAGCGCGCGGCCGAGCACGGGATTCGCGCGCGCCTGGTCCGCCCGGTCAGCCTCTTCCCCTTCCCCCACGAGCCTATCCGACGCTGGTCAGCCATCGCGCCGCACACGCTGGTGGTCGAGGCCTCCATCGGGCAGATGGTCGACGACGTGCGGACGGCCGTCGGGGACCAGTCGGAGGTCAGTCTGTTGTCCGTGCTGGGCGGGCTGCTGACGACGCCCGAGAGGATCGCCGCCGAAATCCGGAGGATCGTCGGGAGGTAGCAGGTCGCCTCCGGCGCTCACCGCCACGGAGTCGTCCCATGCCAGAGAACCTGACGCAGATCGAGATCCCCGAGGGTATGGAGCCGGTCGCGACCCGTCCGGACGCCCTCACCGACCTGCCCTTCACCTACTGCCCAGGGTGTACTCACGGCACCATCCACCGCCTGATTGCCGAGGTCCTCAGCGAGACCGGGGCTGCCGACCGCACGGTTGCCGTGGCCCCGGTGGGTTGCGCCGTGTGGATCTACGAGTTTTACGCGCTGGACTCC
>VGFB01000064.1 GCA_016869015.1 Armatimonadota bacterium | reverse complement strand
GAAGGTCTTCTCCGGGCTGTCCTTCCGGAGAGGATGGAGCAGGCCCACCTCCGTCCCCACGATGATCTCCCGGACGTTGCTCGCCCTCGCGAACTTCAGCATCCCGCTGGTGCTGAGCACCTCCTCCGCCAAGGCGACGACCGCCGGGTCGCACTCCGGGTGGCACATGAACAGCGCGTCGGGGTGCTCAGCCCGCTGCTTCCCCACGGCCTCCGGCGTGATCCAGACGTGTGTCGGGCAGAACCCCCGGTAGGGGATGACCTTCACCTGGACCTGCCTTGAGACCCAGTCCGCCAGGTTCTTGTCCGGTATGAACAGGACCTCCTCAGCCTCTCGCCCCACCGCCTCGACGACCTTCACCGCATTCGCCGAGGTGCAACACACGTCGACTTCCGCCTTCACCTCCGCCGACGTGTTCACGTAAGCGACCACCGGCGCAGCCGGGTGCTGCGCGCGGAGTGCGAGTACCCGCTCCGGCACGACCATGTCCGCCATCGGACAGCCCGCATCAAGTGCGGGGAGGAGCACGGTCTTGCTCGGGCTCAGCAGCTTCGCAGTCTGCGCCATGAAGTGCACGCCGCAGAACACGATGACGTCCGCATCGGTGCCGGCGGCCTGACGGCTGAGCCCCAGGCTGTCCCCGGTGAAGTCGGCGATGTCCTGCACTTCGGGCAGCTGGTAGTTGTGAGCCAGGATCACGGCCTTGCGCTCATGCTTCAGTTCGGCGATGCGGGCGGTCAGTGCTGTGGGCACGGTCTGTCTCCTCGGTTGGGCGCCGCGCGTTCAGCGCCGGGAGCGTCTGTCTTCCTCACCATGCCCACAAGTCCTCTCCGTTGGGGCAGGTCCCACTATCCTGAACCACGAAGGCGCACCGGGCATTCCCATCCTGGCGGTTGGGAGGGGCGACGCCATGGTCGAGATCGGGCCGTTCGCACGGGGCGACTCCGTCCGGATGAAGGCCATCGCCCCCAACGCCTTCGGGGTGTGGGCCCGCTTCGGGATCGATCGGTCGCTGCCCCGCGACCGGGTGGAGGAGCTGTACCAGCGGGAGGCGCAGAGCTACGCCGAACGGGCCGAGTCCGGCGACGTGTCCCTTGCGGTCCTGGTGGCGCGCGAGGGAGGGGAGGTCGTCGGCTACATCGTGGTGGGGATCGAGGAGGGGCTCTCCGAGACATTCGGCTTCCGCTGGGGCCGCATCATCTCCCTGGCGGTCGATCCACCCCACCAGGGCCGGAGGATCGGGCCCGCGCTCGTGGCGGCCGGGATGGCGTGGCTGCGCGAGCGGGAGTGCCGGCATGTCGAGGTGTGGACCGACCTCAACAACATCGCCGCGATCCGCACCTACGAGGGCGCCGGCTTCCGGGTCGTCTACTCCGGCGTCGCGCTGTCGCAGTTCCTCTAGCCTCGCGAGTGCCGGCTCCGCCGTCGGGCGCAGCTCCCGCGGTTTGACCGGGGCCGCCGAACTGTGCTATAAGGACCGCAGCGGCCCTCTCTGCCCATTCCTGAGCGCGAAGGCCCGAGGATGCCCTGGCTCGAAGTCCTGTGGAATACGGTTCGCGCCGGCGGCCTGTCGGACAAGCTCGTCGATGTCCTCGATGTCCTGCTGGTCAGCTACCTGATCTACGAGGCGCTCCTGTTCGTCCGGGGGACCCGCGCCGTCTCGCTCATCAAGGGCCTGGTGTTCCTTCTCCTGCTGCTCTGGGCCACCAGCTGGCTGCCCACGTTCAACTGGCTCCTCTCGCAGTTGATCCTCCCCGGCGTCCTCGCCATCGTCATCATCTTCCAGCCGGAGCTGCGGATGACCCTCGAGCGGCTGGGCCGGGGCGGCCCGCTGCGCCGCGCGCTGACGGGCCTGGGCACGGAGGAAGTCCGCCGCATGATCCGCGAGGTCGCGGCCGTCGCGGAGGAGCTGGCCGAGCGGCGCATCGGGGCCCTCATCGCCATCGAGCGCGACACGGGGCTCGAGGACGTGGCCCGCAGCGGAATGCGGCTTGGCGCGACGGTCTCAGCCGAGCTGTTGCACTCCCTGTTCATTCCCTCCAGCCCCCTGCACGACGGCGGCGTCGTGGTCCGGGGCGATGAGGTGGTCGCGGCGGGGTGTGTCCTGCCCCAGTCGGACGCGCCCCATCTGCGCGTCTCCACCGGCCTGCGGCATCGCGCAGCCGTCGGCCTGACCGAGCGCACCGACGCGGTGTGCGTCGTCGTGTCCGAGGAGACAGGCACGGTCTCGCTGGCGGTGGACGGGGTCCTCGTTCGGGATCTGGACCGGGTGCGACTGACCGAGCGGCTGCAGAACCTCATCGTCGGGCGACAGTCGTCCGAGCGATCCCGGCTCAGGTTTGGCCTGCCCTGGCGCAACGGCGGGGGCGGCGCATGAAGACCCTCGTCCGCATCTTCCGTCACAACTGGCCGCTGAAGCTGACGGCCGTCGCCCTGGCCGTGCTCCTGTGGGCGGTGGTGCTCCTCAAGACGAACCCCTGGACGGTGCGCCGATTCGAGGCGACGGTCGAGGCCCGGAACGTCCCGGAAGGCCTCCAGGTCATGTCGATCACGCCGCCCAGCGTCACGGTCGAGCTGGCCGGCCGCCGACGCACGGTGGATCGCGTGGCCAAGGAGTCGCTGCGAGCCTATGCCGGGGTGGGGGGCCGGGATGTCGGCGAGCACGAGGTGGCGGTGCTGCTGGAGCCCGGCGATCTGCCGCGGGGGGTCGAGGCGCTCGGCCCGACCGCGTACACAGTGACCGTCGCCCTGGACAAGACCGATCAGCAGACCCGCGCCGTGCTCGTGGAGACACGCGGGCGCACCGCGCCGGGATTCCAGGCGAGTCGAAAGCGCCCGCGCCCGAACGAGGTGACGATCAGCGGGCCGCGGACACTCGTTCAGGCGGTCGCCAGCGTGGTCGCCGTCATCGACTACTCCGGCACCCAGGCCACGCGGGAGTTCACCTGCCGACTGGAGGCCCGCGACGCCCGCGGGATGCCGGTCCAGGGGGTGGCCATCGACCCCCCGACGGCCGAGGTTGAAGTCGCGGTGGAAGCGGTCAACGTCAAGGCCGTCCCCGTGCACGTCGACCTCAGTGGCCCTCGCGGCCGGACCGTCGCGGCGATCGACGTGTCTCCGCTCATCGTGACCATCACCGGCAGCCCGGAAGCCCTCCGCCGGATCGACTCGGTTCCCACCCGATCGCTGCGGGTCGACGGCGACACGGTGTTGCCGAACGTCGAGCTGCAGCTGCCGCCGGGCGTCTCGGTCGTCGGCGATCAGCCCTCGGTCCGCGTCGCCGTGACCTTCCACCCCATGCCGACGCCTCGACCGCGGCCCGCGGCCGGTGCCCCGGCGCCGCCCTCGGAGGCCCCCGCGGCTCCGACGGAGCCGACTGCCCCCAAGGACGACGACGGCGCTGCGCCGCCCGCGTCCCCGCCCGACAAGGCCGACTTCGGGGACTCCGAGGGGAACGGTTGAGCCCCGACCATCGTTGACTCCTCTGGCGGGTCCGGGAAGGACCCGCCACCGCTTCCGGCGAATGGGCGTTTTCCGCCGTTCGGCGGAGCGTCGATCGCCCCCTGGAAGGAATGGGATCATGTGCGGGATTGTCGGTTACATCGGGCCGCGGACTGCCGCGGACATCTGCTATGAGGGACTGCGGCGGCTGGAGTACCGCGGCTACGACTCGGCCGGCATCGCCGTGATCCGGGACGGTCGGATGGACGTGGTGAAGCGGGTGGGAAAGCTCAAGATCCTGGGCGAGACCCTGGAGACCGAGCCCATGCCGGGGATGTTGGCGATCGGCCACACCCGCTGGGCGACCCATGGCAGGCCCTCGGAGGCCAACTCCCACCCGCACCTCTCCTGTGACGGGAAGATCGCGGTCGTGCATAACGGCATCATCGAGAACTACGCCGAACTGCGCGACGAGCTTACGGCCGAGGGACATGAGTTCAGGAGCCAGACCGACACCGAAGTCATCGCTCACCTGTTGGAGAAGTTCTACGCGGGCGATCTCTTCGAGGCGGTGAAGAAGGCCATCGAGGTCATGCGCGGCGCCTACGCCATCGCCGCCATCACCGAGCACGAGCCGGACAAGATCGTGGCGGCGCGTCTGCGCTCGCCGCTGGTCATCGGCCTCGGCCACGGCGAGAACTACGTCGCCTCCGACATGGCCGCCGTGCGCCAGGAGACGGACACCGTCTACGTCATCGACGACGGCGAGGCGGCGGTCGTCACGCGCGATGACATCCAGCTCTTCAAGGTCACCGGCGAGCCGATCACCAAGGAGCCGTACGTCATCCCCTGGCCCGCCGAGGCCGCCGCGAAGGGCGAGCACAAGCACTTCATGCACAAGGAGATCCACGAGCAGCCCGAGGCGATGCGCGCCTGCCTGGCGGGGCGCATCACCGAGGCGGCGGACCGCGTGATCCTCGAGGGCCTCAACCTGACCGCCGACGAGATCCGCGGCCTGAAGAAGGTGGTCCTGACCGCGTGCGGCACGGCGTACCATGCGGGGCTCGTCGGGCGCTTCATGATCGAGAAGCTCGCCCGCATTCCCTCCGAGTGCGACCTGGCCGCCGAGCTGCAGGCGCGCAATCCGGTGATCCTGGATGACACGCTCGGGATCGTCATCAGCCAGTCCGGCGAGACGATGGACACGCTGCTGGCGCTACGCGAGCTGAAGGCGAAGGGCGCCAAGGTCGTCGCCGTCGTGAACCGCGTGGATAGCGTCATCGCGCGGGAGTCCGACGGGGTGGTGTACATCCAGGCGGGTCCGGAGATCGGCGTCGCGAGCACGAAGGCCTATACCGGCCAGATCATGACGCTGGAGATGATTGCGGTCCACTTCGCCGAGGTGCGGGGCACGGCGTCCGAGGCGGAGCTGAAGGCGCTGCGCCAAGCTCTGCTGGCCTGCCCGGATCAGGCGGCGGAGCTGGTGAAGCGCGAGGCCGACATCGTGAAGCTCGCGCAGAAGTACCGCGAGCTTCACAACGCGCTGTACCTGGGACGCGGGATCAACCTGCCCTCGGCGATGGAGGGCGCGCTGAAGCTGAAGGAGATCTCCTACGTGCACGCCGAGGCGTACTCGGCCGGCGAGATGAAGCACGGGCCGATCGCGTTGGTCTGCCCCGAGCTGTACACGGTCGCCACAGCCGTGCAGGGCGAGGTGTACGAGCAGATGGTCGGCAACATGCAGGAGATCCGCGCGCGGAGCGGCCCGGTCATCGGCGTGGTGAATGATGGCGATGAGGCGATCCTGGAGCACCTGGACGACCCGATCTTCGTCCCGCCGTGCCCGGAGCTCGTCTCGCCGATCACGATTGCGGTGCCGCTGCAGCTGCTCGCCTACCACATCGCCGACATCCGCGGCGAGGACATCGACCAGCCCCGCAACCTCGCAAAGACCGTGACCGTCGAGTAAACCCCGACTGCCCCCGGAACTACCGTGGGACGGGCCGCCGGCAGGCCCGTCCCACGTCTCGTTCCGAGGCGCTTGTCTACTGGCTGAACTTCAGGGCCTGCCCCGTCCGGTCGGTGAGGCGGATGCAGGCCTCCCAGCCCCCTCCGCCCTGCACCACTTTCACCAGCACCTTGTTCACCCCAGCCTCCAGTCGGCCCTCGACGGTGTCCTCATCCACCCGCAGTCCACGCGGCTGAGGGGCGCGATGGAGGAGCTGCCCGTTAAGCCAGAGCTTCATCCCGTCGTCGCTGCCGCACTTGAGCACCACGTCCTGCGCCTGATCCACCTTCACCTCGGCGTACATGTACGCCGTCGAGTTCGTGTTCGGCTGCAGCAGCGCGGCGAAGTTCACGATGCCCGACGGGTCCGGCGTGCGATGCTCGGCCCACTTCACCTCGCGGTCGCCGGCCTGCATCGGCGCGGCGAGATCGATCCCCTGCTCCGGGGCCCACTCGGCGTCGATGTTGTCGCCGGGGAACGGCCCGGTAAGCCACCATTGGCCGATGAACCCGGTGGGGCGGAACGGGTCGACGTTGACGCCCATCTCCCGCAGGCTGCCCGCGATCTCCCCGGCCAACTGGCGTGAGGGACCCAGCTGCAGGGCGTGCAGGAGCATCTGCTCCGCCTGCCACGGGCTGCCCCCTTCGGCCTGGTGCAGGGCTACCGCGACGAACACGCGTAGCGCCGCCTCCCGTGTGTCGTTCTGCGCGAGGCAGGGCTCGACCAGCCGCAGCAGATCGTACAGAGGCGTGCCCGCCATCCCATACATCGCGAGACTCTTCAGTTCATCCGTTGGCGCGAGCCCGAGCGCCGTCACGTACATTGCGCGGGCTTCGTCCGGACGGCCGCCATCCCGCACCGCGTCCGCCTGCCGCACGTATGCGGCGAGCGCCGTGCCGTTGCCCGCCTGCGCCCCCTCCAGCAGCGTGTCTCGCGCCGCCGCGTCACCCAGCCGGTCGAGCAACTCCAGCGCCCGCACGCGCACGTTCACATCGTCGTGCGAGGCCGCCCCCTCGAGGGCCGCCCGGGCCCTTGGACCCGGGATCGCGGCCAGGGCATCCAGGGCTTCCGCCGTGAGTTCGGGGTCGTCCAGCGCCGCCGCGAGCCCCGGAACGCCCTCCCCAGCGCCGCAGATGCGCAGCTGGATGACGACGAACCGGCGGCAGGCGACGGGCGCGGCGCTCTGCAAGTACTCGCCCAGCTCCCGGGCGAAGGCCGCCCGCGGCGCCCGGGGCGCGCCCGAGACCGAGAGCCTGACCGCCAGCCCGTGTAGCGCGACCCGCGCCTCGCCATCGCCGCCCTCCTCGGGGGGCTTCAGCAGGTCCAGCAGGGCTTCAAGGCCCGCGCCGTCCAGCGCGCGGAGCGCCTCGAACGCGGTCTGTCTCTCCGCAGCGTCGTTGGACGCCGCCCTTGCGGCCAGGTCCGCCACATCCTGCGCCGCCCCCGAGACGGCCACGCCGACCGCGATGACGGTCACGATGCCCCACCGGCTGGTCCTCATGGGTGCTTGCCCCCTGTCTCAGTGCCTCCGGTCTGGTGCCGGCCAGCGGTCTGGCCGCGGCCGGCGTGCGGCGTCAGCCGGCTCGGCCCTATGCTCCACCATCCTCCGGCAACAGAAAGTCCGTCGACTGCGAGGACTCCAGGATGCGCCGGGCGCTCACCGGAGGGGTCTGGAGGCGCACCTCTCCGTCGACCGATATCTGGAGGATGTACTCCGTCCCGGCGTCGGGGACGGCGATCGAGAAGGTCCCGCCCTCGTCGCTCCGGCCGACGAAAAGCGTGATGTCGGAGCCCGGCAGGCGCAGCTCGAGGTGCGCAAAGGCAACGCCCCGCAGAGCGTTGCCTTCGCCCACTTGCCACACGCGCCCGGAGATCGCCGGCCCACCCCCCGTGGGCGTGCCGCCGGTCTTCGGCGCGGGCTGCGAGCTCGCGACGGTCACCGTCTGCTGCCCTCCCGAGGCGTCCGTCTTCGATGGGTCGGGCTTGGGCGTGGGCGGCGTCTGCTCCGGGGTCTTGCCCTGGGTCACATCCAGAGCGCCCTCAATGACCTTCCTGGCGTTGTCCTTGGCGTTGAGCGTTACCCCGAAGAGCCAATCGCCTTCCGTGTCGTCGCCGAAGCTCGCCGCCCCGAAGGCGCGCATGTAGTCGTTCAGAGCGATGCTGGGGCCAATGATGAAGCCGTCCGGGTTCGACGCCCATCCGGCCATCAGGCCGATCGGCCGGTCCGCGGGCTTCTTGGGGGGCTCCCACGGCCCGGTGACAAGCCGTAGGCCGAACAGCACCGTGTCGCCCCCGGGCTTGCGACACGGAGTCACCTCGCACTTCAGCGGTACCGAGTACCCGGCGCGCATCGCATCCAGGTCCTCTTCGCCGCCGCGCGGCTTCCCGAACAGTGGGGCGCGGATTCCCGCCACGAGGCCCACATCCGACCCGTGGCCGAAGTGCGTGCCCAACTCCAGCGATAGCGCGCCGCTGCGGAAGGCCTCCTCCGGGATGATCCGAAACCAAGGCAGGTTGCCGATGAGTGGAGCGAAGGTCCCTGTGTCTGCCTCTAGCAGGGCCCTGTCAACACAGGAACTCCCTTTCGCCGCCTCGATTGCCGCCTTGACACCCTCCTCATTCCCCAGCGCCAGCTCGCCCTCGATCGCATAGCCTCCGGCCTGGGTCCCGACCAGCTTCACCTTAGCCGTGAAGCCCCGCTTCGCCTTGTCCTTGGGGCATAGGACCGCCTCGAGGACCTCCGACCAGTGCGCCTTCTCGTTCTCCTTCAGACCTAGCAGCGTTCCCAGATCTTCGGCGGCCGTGCACTGCTCCGAGGTCAGGAGTAGCGGCTCGCCGGCCTCCCAAGGGGCGTCGGCTGTCACCTTGAGGATCGGGCGGACAAAGCCCTTACGGACGTTCGCGCTGTCGACGGCCTGCGCGGTCCCGCCGGCCTCGTAGCAGGCCTTCGCGAGTACGGGGCCGTCTATGAGCACGGCGAACGCCAGACACAGAAGAGGAATGAGGCCACGGGCTCGACCCAAGGAAGCACGGTAGGCACGTGCACGACCACAGGAATGCGGCTGCATGGTGAGACCCCCCTAGCGGCTGAGATTGGGCGCGGCGTCTCTCCCGTGCCAGCAGCATCGCTGGGCACCCCGCGACTGCGGGGCGTAGGTCCTTTCGGCGTCTGGGAGCCGGGCACCTCCGCGTCTCGCCCGGCTATGAGGGGGACTGCTGCGCCCTGGGGCGCCCGGTCAGCCGTGATCTATGGTGTTGGAGGAGTCGACGGCGTCGTAGGTCGGAGCGCTGCTCCGACAGCTGGAACGGCGTCGAAGCGAGCGCTTCGACCTACGAAGACACCACCCCGCAATCACGCGTGATGACGCACCAGGCGGGCGCTCACGGGTCGTCCGCGAAGTCCTCGCGGTACCGCGCGAGCAGATCGTCCAGGGCGCCCTCCAGCAGGTAGATTCTCCCGCGCACCGCCAGGCGCTGCTTCGGCGGGCAGGGGGGCCAGATCGGATCAGCGTGGAAGCAGGGGATCAGCCAGTTGCTGAGGATCGACTTGGGCCTGGGCCAGGCGAGGCCCAGCACGTGCTTGCCGTCCGGGGAGACGCCCGCCACCAAGCCGTGGTCTGAGGTCACGCTCGCCCGACCCCAGCCGGCGGGGTCTGCGTTGTCCGGCAGGTCGAGGCCGCCGACGCACGGGTAGTGGCTCAGCTCGCGCCGGCCCTTGCCCCGGTCCGTGTCGGCCATGCGGACCCACTTCCCCCCGCTGACGAGGTAGCTCCGCTCGCTCGTCGCGGAAGAGGTCGTCCCACAGTCGCAGGCAGAACTGCAGGTCCACCCACGTCGCCTTGTCCTGCCCGTTGTAGAACCAACTCTCGAAGGTGACCTCGTCGACACCCGGACTCACGATGCCTCCCGCCCGGCAGTTGTCTGAGATTGCCCAGTCATACCACCACGAGCCGCCCGGGCCCGCATGCCAGTCCGCGAGGTCGGCAATGCTCGTCCGCCCCGGCATGTCCTCGCGAACATGATCGATGAACTGCACCCCGACGTCGCTCATGATCGTCTCGGGGAAGCGCAGGTTGGCGGGCTTGGCCATCCACGGCGCCTGCACGTAGACGAGGTTCGCGAGGACCGCCTCAGGGGGCTGAAGATCGCAGACGACCTTCACCCGAGGCGCCCCACCGGAGGCCACTCGGTACGTGTGCTCCGCCCCGTCCGCGGTCACCAGGAACACGCAGCCGAACGTGCCCGCGTCATCCACGAAGACCTGGTAGCCATCGGTTCCTACCGTCTCGTGGCGAACGGGCTCCCACTCCCCGGCCTCGGAGCGCACCTCCAGACGCGGGCGCTTGTGGGTCGGCAGACCCTCCACGATGATCGGAATGAGGTTCACGCCGCCCGCCACCGAGAACTCCGCCTTGCCGGCCTTCGTGGCGCGCAGACGCGAGGGGAAGTCGGCGAGCTTGCGACCCGTCTTCATCTTCGTCACGCGCGGCGCGTTCTGTCCGAAGGGCACGCGGTCGCGCTCGGGGGTCTCATAGGCGTTCTGATCGGTGCCGTAGGGCATGAGGTAGAAGTCGGCCTCGATCACGTCCCCCGGTCTGAGCTCCGCCTCTCCCCCATTGACCGTGAGCGCGAGCTGCAAGTCGCCCGACTTGTGGGTCTGCGCGGCAAACGCCGGGCCGAGGATCCGCCCGCCGATTCTCGCCGTGAGGCTCCGCACGACGAAGCTGTTGCAGCCACGCTTGTCCCCGTAGGCTGTCGCCCAGGGGAAGCTGCCCCCCAGGGGCTCGCCCGCGACCGCAAGGCCGTCCTCAGCCCTGACCTCGCGCGTCTCCACCTGCCCCTCGCCGCTCTGCCACGCCACCTGCTTGTAGCGGAGCTGCTGGATGGCGGTGGTGATATCCAGTAGGCGGAAGTCGGTGGACAGATTCGCGATGCGCACCGGCTTGTGCACGTCAACTCGGAGGCGCACGAAGTTGCGCAACTCGTCGGTCTGCGGCAACTCGAAGCTATCCAGCCGCGCGCTCAGGGCTTCATCGTCGGAGTGGTACTCGAGGCTGATGTCCATCCAGTTC
>VGFB01000063.1 GCA_016869015.1 Armatimonadota bacterium | reverse complement strand
TGACCTCCCGCGGCCCGGTCTGCTCCCCGCAGTGGATGCGCAAGTACATCTTCCCGCGCTACGAGGAGTTCTGGGGGTTGGTGAAGGCGACCGGCAAAGAGGTCATCTTCGTGGTGGACGGCTGCGTGGATGCCTACGCGGATGATGTGATGGCCTGCGGCGCGCGAGGCATCATCTCCGAGCCGATGACCGACTACAAACGCCTCGCGCGGAAGTACGACAACCCGTTCCTCGCCGGCGAGGGCGACAACCGCATCCTCACCCGCAACGACCCCGACCAGATCCGCGCGATGGTCGAGAGCATGATCGAGACCTCGCGCATGACCGGCGGCTACATGATGTGCATCGGCAACCACATCCCCTGGACGTCACCCCCGAGGGGATCAAGCGATACCTGGACCTCAGCGCGGAGATGGCGGTGAGGTAAGGCCCCCTACCCCCCGGCCCCCCTTCCTTCAGACTGTCCATTACCCACATCTCCGGGCGGAGGGGGCAGGCGGGTGGGCGACGAGGCGGCAGCCTGCGGCGGCCCGAAGAGCGAAGTGAGTCCGTCGGCGTTGGACTATCGGGGTGAGGTGTTGCCCCCGAAGGGGGCGAAGGATGGATAGCCGTGGGTGGAACCCACGGAACCTGGTGGCCCCAACCCTCCCGCCCCGTAGGTGGCGGGCGGGCCGTCTGTCGCCCCGTTTGGGGCTCAGGGGGTTGGGGCGTCGGTTCCAGGGGCTGTCGCCCCTGGCTATCCACCAGTCGCCCCCTTCGGGGGCTGAACGACACCGTTCCCCCACTGGCGGATCGGCGGACGCCGCGCTCCGCCGTCCAGGCCCGCGGACATGTGGGCAATGGCCAGTCTGAAGGAAGGGGGGTAGGGGGGTAGGACATGGCCGAACCGCGCAACATCCTGCTGATCTTCGTCGATTCCCTGCGCGCCGATCATCTCGGCTGCTACGGTTACGATCGCCCCACCAGCCCGAACATCGACCGGCTCGCCGGCGAAGGGGCGGTGTTCGAGCGCTTCTTCGCCCCCTCGGTCCCGACGCAGCCCTCCTTCACGACCGTCTACACGGGGCAGTACAGCCTGACCCACGGGGTCGTCAGCCACAAGGGCGGGGCGCAGGGCGATAACGACCTGAAGCCCGGGACCCCCTGGTTCCCCGCGCTCCTGCGGCAGGCGGGCTTCCTGACGGCCTCGTTCGACTGCCTGCCGCGCTACAAGAGCTGGTTCGTTCACGGGTTTGAGTTCCTGGTCGATTCGACGTTCCCGGGGCCGGATGACGGCTACAGTTGCGAGCGGCTGAACACGCGCGTGCTCCCCTGGCTGCGGACGCACTCGGACGAGCGCTTCTTCGCGGCCATCCACTACTGGGACCCGCACACGCCGTACCTCCCGCCGGAGAGATACCGCCACTTCCACGAGGGCGACCCGACCGATCCCGCGCGGAACACGCTGGCGCCGCTGGCGGACCAGTACTTCGGCATCATGTGGCGCAAGTGGTTCGAGAAGCTGCCGCCGGGGATGTGCGACGCCGAGTATGTGGTGGGCCTCTACGATGGGGAGATCCGCCACGCCGACGAGGGCGTCGGGCAGGTGCTCGATACGCTCCGCGAGTGCGGCCACGAGGAGGACACGCTGGTCATCCTGCTCTCGGACCACGGGGAGCTGCACTACCGCCACGACATCTTCTTCGACCACCACGGGCTATATGACGGGAACATCCGCTGCCCGCTGATCGCGCGTTGGCCGGGGGTCATCAGGCCCGGGACGCGGCGCGGCGCCTTCGCGCAGCACGTCGACCTCGCGCCGACGCTGCTCTCGGCGGTCGGCGTCGAGCCTCACGAAGCGATGGAGGGGCAGAGCCTGCTTCCCGTCCTCGCCGATGACGCGACGAAGCTGCGGGACTTCGTCGTCAGCCAGGAGTGCACGTGGCAGGCGAAGTGGGCGCTCCGGGACGGTACGCACAAGCTCATCCTCGCCCGCAAGCCCGACTTCCACCACATGCCGCCGCGCGAGCTCTACGACCTGCGCGCCGACCCCGACGAGCTCCACAACCTCGCCGAGGAGCAGCCGGAGCTGGTGAGGGAGCTCGAGGCACGGCTCGAGGGTTGGATCGCCGAGGGAATGGCCAAGAACGGGTTGGCGGAAGATCCCGTCGCCACCCACGGGATCACCCTCGGCCAGGCCTGGGAGGACTGGATCGCGCGGGGCAAGCCGAGGGAGGGGTAGGAGGACGTCGAGCGGCCCTCAGGCGCCCGAGCGGCGAACGTCGTCCAGCCACTTGAGCGCCTGAGGCCACATGGAGCAGTCTCCGAGTCCGGTTCGCCTCGCGGAGGAAGTACGGGTTCTGCCGCCCCGGCGCACCACGCGCCGGGGCGGCAGGGCGTCCGGTCATCCCTCCGCCGCTTCTGAGGCGGCCGGGGCCTGCAGTCGAGCCAGGCTCAGGGCGTAGAGGGCCAGAAGCGCGGGCAGCATCCAGCCGAGGAACAGCGCCGTCTGGGTCGCCGAGCGCGCCTTCAGGGCCAGCAGCAGGAACGGCACCACAACCAGCAGCAGCGAGAAGATCAGCGGGTTGCTGCGCACGAGGGTCGCCGCCCGCAGCAGGTCATGCAGCTGAGCGCCGGCGCCTTGCGTGTCCCGTTGCTCCGCATCCTCGGCCACGTCCCGCAGCTCGCCGTCGCTGAGGCTTGGGACCAGAATCGCCCCCAGCAGCAGGTAGATCCACAGGGAACGCCGCGCCGCAAGCGTCAGCGGCAGCAGCAGCGTCTCGGTGCGCGCCCACGCCAGCAACAGGTGCGTGGGCGTGAAGGAGAACGGCGCCCCGGTGAACTGTAGCGCGATGCTGAGCGCCAGGAGCTGCCGGTAGACCGCATCCATGCTCGGATGGATGTTCCGGCGCCGCTCGTCGTCGGAAGCGTTGACCAGGGCGTTGTGCGTGCGCCCGTGCTCCTGGTCCAGTCGGGCCAGCCACTGCTCAATGAGCGTGCGGTCGGGGTCGTCGGTGGCGGGCCACTCCGCGCACAGTTGATCCAGCTCTTGCAGCGCGTCGAGGATCACGCGCCTCAGCAGGCTGTCGCCCCCTCCCCCGCTACAGCCGGAGAGGAGACCCCCCACCCCCGACGCGGCCAGCGCCGCGAGGGCGCCCTGTGCCATGAACTTCCGCCGGCTGAGGTCGCCTTCTGCCGGCTCCCGCAGCAGGCGGTCTTCCTGGGAGTTACCCATGTAAGTCACCTCCCTGCCGTCGTTCCCCCCGTCGACGGGGGCTCTAGGAGTCCAACCCCCCGGTCCGCAAGCCGGTTCCGGCCCCGCCCACGGGAGGAGCCCGCGCGCCAGCCGCTGAACCTCCGACCACTCACTACTCGTCCTGCGGAGGCCTGTCATGCTTGCCTGCGGGTGTCTGCTCGCCCTCGCCGCGTGCGCCCAGCCCGTCTCGCTCATCCAGCACGGCGGGTTCGAGCGGCGGCCGTTGGACCTGACGCTGAGTGCGGATTGCGCGTTCGACGATGGGGTCGCCCACTCGGGGCAGCGCAGTCTGCGGGTGACGGTCGAGCCGAGGCCCGGCGAGCGGACGAGCGGCTCGGGCTCCTGGACGGTCGAGGACTTCGAGCCGGGAACGACCTACACGATCTCCGTCTGGGTCCGGACGCAGGACATTGCGCCCAACGAGGGCGTGAACGGGTACGGGTATGCGGCGGTGTACCAGTATGACCGCTTCGGGGATTATGTCGCGTTCCTCGACTTCACCCAGCCCACGGGGACGCTGGACTGGGAGCGGCACACCTACACGTTCGCGATCGGCGAGGAGACGACGCGGCTGGTGGTGCCGTTCGGGCTGTTCCAGGCGTCGGGGACGTTGTGGGTTGATGACTTCACGTTGGTGAAGGGCGAGCAGGCGGTCGATATCGGGGAGATCGCCGAGCCGCCTACCCCGGCGACGGGAGGCAAGCCGGGGATCGCGATCCTGAGGGACGACCTGCCGGTGGTAGGGGTGGCGACGGAGCCGGAGTGGCTGAAGGAGATTCTGGACGGGATTCGCCGGGAGCCCTACGAGACGACGCTGATCGGCGTCGCGCAGCTCGCAGATCGGCTGTACCTCAGCCCGGAGCGCTTCAACACGGTGATTCTGCCCTACGGCGAGACCTTCCCGGCGTCGGCCGCCGAGGCGTTCCGGCGGTACCTGCGCGGCGGGGGCAACATGATCACGATGGGCGGGTATGCGTTCAACAACCTGGTCGGGGCGCGGGAGCCCGAGCCGGGTCCACCGATGCCCGAGGAGTGCTCGTGGCACTACAAGATCCCCCTCACGCCCGAGATGGGCCACAACCTCACCTTCCAGGGGAACCTGCGCTGCCGGGGCGTGAGCGGGCCCGGGTTCGCCTACCTGGCCGTGTACCAGCACGGGGCAGACGGCACGCTGTTGGCTTGGCGAGACACGATCCACCTGACCGGCGATCGGGACTGGACGAGTAGCAAGTACGGGTTCGTGGTGGCCGCTGGGGCGGCGTATCTCGACGTCAAGGTGGGGCTCTATCGGTGCACGGGTACGGCGTCGTTCGACGACATCTCGGTGAAGGATGAGCAGGGCCGGGAGCTGATCGGCGACCCGAGCTTCGAGAACGTGGCCGAGCCCGACGGCGTGCGCGACCATGCGTGGTACCGGACGCAGCGGGACCTGGCGAGCATCACAACCGTCACACCGCTCACCGGCGCGCAGTGCGCGAAGGCGAAGCTCGCGGCAGCGCAGCCCGGCGCCCTGGTCATGAACACCGCGCGGGGGCGGCCGGCGGACTCGCTGATTGTCCAGCCGGAGCAGATCGGGGTGTTCGACCCCCAGTTCCCTCTGAAGCGGGTTGAGTACGCCGCCGCGGCGCCCGACCAGTCCATCGTGCCGGAGGGCTTCCTGGCGGATGCGCCGATGCAGGGCTGGTCGGCGACGACGGTCCTGGGGTACGACGAGGCGCGCCGCATCCCGCTGCTCAACTGCTACGACGGCTACCAGCGGCTGCGAGGCAGCGCCGCCTCCATCACGTACCGCTACGGCGGGCACTACGCGCGCTCGGCGTGGGTGATCTTCGGCAGCACCGACTTCGACTTCATGCCGCGCGACGCGCCCGCGTCTGCGGACCTCCTCGTGCCCATCGTCGACGCGCTCGTGCAGGAGACCTTCCTCCACAACCTCGAGACCGACTTCGCGTGCTACCGACAGGGCGAGCCTGTGAAGATCAAGGTGAGGGTCAGCAACCTCGGCGCGCAGGCGCAGGAGGTGATCGTGCACTTCTCGGCACAGCCCGAGGGACGAGGCCGAGGGGTCTTGCTGGACCCGGCCATCGGGACGCTTCAGCCCGATGAGACGCAGGAGTTCGCGGTCGAGTGGCGGCCGGGGAAGCTCGAGGCGAACTTCTACCGGGTGGAGGCGCAGCTGTCCCTCGCGCCTCCGCAGCCGGCGACTGAGGAGGGGCCGGGCTCGACCGTCGTGGAGGCGCGCGAGTGGGACCGGATGGAGACGGGCTTCTGCGTGTGGGACGAGAAGGCGGTGCAGAGCGGCCCCGACTGCACGCTGGAGGGCAACCTCTTCCGCCTGAACGGGCGGGAGCATTTCCTGCAGGGCACGGACAGCTTCTCCTTCGCGTTCTACTCGGCGCACGAGAACCCCCTGGTCTGGAAGCGCGACTTCGAGACGATGCGCGATTCGGGAATGAACCTGCCCGAGAACCTGCAGGTCAGCGCCGTCGGCCAGAGCCCGCCGTATGAGTGGCCCGAGGCCCTGCTGCGCAAGACGGACGCGATGGTGCAGCTGGCGCAGCAGCACGGGCAGGTCTACATGCCGGGGCTGCTGATCGGGGCCAACGTAGTGGTGGAGGACGACGTGCTGGAGAAGGAGGCGGCGTGGGTTCAGGCCTTCGTGAGGCGCTACAAGGACGTGCCGGGGATCCTCTGGTACATCAACGGGGACTTCCAGCTGCGACTCGGCGACAGCATCGACCTCGCCAGTCAGCGCGGTGGCGAGGTTCCGCGCACCGATGTCGAGCGCCTCTGGAATGAGTTCCTGCAGCGGAGGTACTCGACCGATGGGGCCTTGCAGGCCTCGTGGGGCGAGGGCCGGGCGCCGGGCCCGCTGGGCCAGGTGCCGCTGGAGGACTACGGCTCGGGCGACTGGGCCGACATGCACGCGGTGGACATGGCCTCGTTCAAGGTCGAGCTGATGCGGCGATGGATCAACCGGCATGTGCGGGCGATCCGCGAGGTCGATCAGCACCACGCGATCACGTCGGAGTACTACCAGGCGCCGAGCGCCGGCATCGACATCATCCAGGCCATCGGGGATCACTCCTGCGCCAACATCGGCTACTTCGACAAGCCGCAGCGGGACATCGACCGCTTCCTCCCGGTGCTGCGTTTCGCGGACCTGCGGGCGCGGGGAAGATCGATGAGCGCCGGCGAGTTCGGCTGCAAGACCCATCCGGCCTGGGGCGACGGGGCCGACCACGGGTACCACATCACGCGCACGGACGAGCAGCAGGAGGAGTTGTGGCTGGCGATCACCCACTACGGTTGGGGCCTGGGCGCCTCGAAGATCCACAACTGGGACTGGAAGGACAATGTCGAGTGGGTCTTCCCGTGGGGGATGGTGTACGCCGGAGACTGGGTGAAGAAGGACTGCCTGGACGTCTACCGAGCGACGGGCCTGACGTTCCGGCAGTTCGAGCGCCGCTACGAGCCGCCGAGCGTGTACGTGCTGACCCCCGACGCCCACCGGTTGGGCGGGCCGGTGTGGACCGTCTTCGAGGCGACGCTGTCGTGCTTCCGCGCGCTGCAAGAGCTGGGGGTCGACGCGGGCACGCTCAACGAATGCGCGTTAGAGGCCATTCCGCCTTCGGCGAAGGTGATCTACTACCCGGTCCCTTACCAGATCCCCGAAGACGTGTACGGCAAGCTGCTGGACTGGGTGAAGGCCGGCGGGACGCTGTACGTCTCCGGGGATGTGTCTTACGACATGCTTCGCCGGCGCACGAAGCCCGAGCGACTCGGCGAGCTGTGCGGCGTCGAGTTCGTCGCCGAGCGCTACCCGAACGTCGCCTGTGACCCGAACACCGGGCTGGCCGCCGAGATCAACCGCACGCAGACCACGGTGAACCCCGCAGTTCGGGTGCGACCCGTCGCCGGGGAGGTGGTCATCGCGGCCTCCGACGCCGAGCAGACGCCGGTCCTGATCCGCCACGATCTGGGAGAGGGCCGGGTGCTGTTCAGCACGTGGCCGCTGGAGCTCGACCAGGGCTTCGCCGAGGGGATCCCCGAGCGCAATGCCCGGCTCTACAGTCTGGTGCTGGGGGCGGCGGGCTTCGACGACTGGCCCCCGGACGACGCGGCCGGGCCCCAGTTGCCGGTATGCGTGCCGCTTGCCGGGCCGGCGGCACAGGGACACGTCTACGTGAACCCTACCGACCGTTCGGTGTCGGCCTGGACGGAGCGCGGGCCGCTGGACCTGTCCCTGGCGCCTCACCGTACAGGCCTGGCGGTGTGGGGAGCAAAGGGCGAGCTGCTGGCGTTTGAAGACGGGGCGGACGCGCACTTCATGGCGTACTCCCTGGACGGGAGGGACCTCCGCGACTCCACACGACTGTGCGTGCTGCCCATGACGGAGGGTCGACTGCGACTGGAGACCCGCGCGGACTGGCGCAAGCCCGTCGCAGCGGTGGGCGAGGTGAGGGGCGGGCGCTGGGTCGAGTACGAGCGGATCGAGGCGCCGGCGAAGGGCGGGGCGATCCGGCTGGACATCGACCCGGACCGCTGCTTCTCGATCGTCCTGGTCGCCGAGGAGCCGCAAGTCGGCGAGTGCGCGCGCAAGCTGGAACGCAGCCTCGCCGAGCCGTGGGCGGAGCGGTAGAAACGACGTCGGGACTGGAGTCCCGACTTACGAGAGGCGACGCCGCGCCTTGTCGCTGCTTGAGCTCGCAGGAATCGCCGTTGCGTTGGGCTTTGACGCCTTCTCCGTCGCTCTGGGAATCGGCGCCTGCTGGTCCGACTCCCGGTCCCGCTTCCGGTTGAGCTTCCACTTCGGGATCTTCCAGTCCCTGATGCCGCTGATCGGCTGGCAGGTCGGTCGGCAGATCATCCCCTACATCCGCAGCTGGGACCACTGGTTCGTCTTTGCGGTGCTGATGGCAATCGCGGCCAAGATGCTCTACGAGTCGCTGAAGCGCGCCCACGACGAGGGCCCGCCGACGTGCAACCCGACGAAGGGCTGGATGCTGGTCGGCCTATCGGTGGCGGTCAGCATCGACGCGCTGGGCGTCGGCCTGACCTTCGGCGGGCTAGAACGCCACCAGGTCGCCTACGTCATCGTGATCGGGCTCACCGCCATCGCGATGACCGCGATCGGCATGGTCATCGGGGCGAAGGCCTCCAGCAAGCTCGGCGTGTGGGCCGAGCGCGCCGGCGCCGGCATTCTGGCGCTGGTGGCCGTGAAGCTGCTGGTGGCCTAGTGGCGTGTCAGCCGTGATTCCGGCAGTGGCCGTGTGTCGTCGTGGGTCGGCTCACCAGAGCCGTCCGGCATTGACCTGAAGGCTCTGTCGGCTCTGGTGAGCCGACCCACGACGACCGAAGGCTTCACGGCTGACAGGGCACCAGGGGCCTGCCGGCCCCCGACCTGGGGGCAAGGGCGCGGGCGGGAATGGGGCCCGGTCGCCGATTTCGCCTCTTGCGTCGGCACAGCGTCAAGGTATAGGATTTGGTCGGGCGGGGCGGCCTCGCCCGCGGACCTGCCCCCAAACGAGGAATCGCCGAACATGCCCAACTACCGTCTGACCGACCTGACCTACGGCGGGGCGCTTGACCTGGAGTTCGAGGTCGCGCTGCTGCCCGTCGGCGCCACGGAGGCGCACGGGAAGCACCTGCCCTACGCCACGGACACGTGGCAGGTGGAGGCCGTGGCGGACCGGGCCTGCGCGTTGGCCGAGGCGCAGGGCGCGCGAGTGCTGCTGCTGCCGGCGATGCCCTTCGGGGTCAACGAGAACACGCTCGGATTTCCGTGGACCGTCAGCCTGCGGCCCTCGACGCTGTTCACCGTGATCATGGACGTCGTGAGCTCCATGGAGGAGCACGGGATCCCCAAGTTCGTGCTGCTGAACGGGCACGGGGGCAACGAGTTCAAGCCGCTGCTCCGCGAGCTGTGTCGGCAGACCTCCGTGCACCTCTTCCTCGTCGACTGGTGGATGGTGGCGTCCGAGGCTCGCGCCGCGATCTTCGAGGCCGCCGGCGAGCACGCGGACGAGATGGAGACCTCCCTGCTGATGCATCTCCGGGGCGACCTTGTCGAGCTGGGGAGCATGGGCCCGGGGGCGACGCGGGCGCCGCGTCTGCAGGCGATGCGGGAGGGCTGGGCGTGGATCGCCCGGCCGTGGCACCTGCTGACTGAGGACAGCGGGGTCGGCGACCCGGCGAAGTCGTCGGCCGAGAAGGGTGAGCGCTTCCTGTCGGCCTCCGCAGAGAAGCTCGGGGCGTTTCTGACCGAGCTCTCGGCGGCCGCCGTGGACTCGACGTTCCCGTACGGCCCCTGAGGCGCTGTGAAGGGAGCCGGCGGGGCAGATCAGGAGGGAGCATCTTGCTGCGCAGTCTGGATGAGGTTCTTGGCGCCGTACAGGGCGAGTCGATGCGCCGCGTGTCGGTGGCCGTGGCCGACGATGAGAGCGTCCTGGAGTCGATCCAGGAGACGCGGGAGCGCGGCATGGCCGACGCGATCCTGGTCGGTCACGAGATGCGGATTCGCGAGGTGGCCGAGAAGGTCGGCTTCGATCTGGCCGACACGCCGATCGTCCACGAGCCGTCGCCGAACCGCGCCTCCGTGCGCGCCGCCAGCCTGGTGCGAGAGAACCAGGCCGATGTGCTGATGAAGGGCCACGTGCACACCGACGACTTCCTGCGGGGAGTGCTGGACAAGGAGCAGGGCCTCCGCACGGGCAGCATCATGAGCCACGTGTTCCTGCTGGATACCAAGCACCTGGGTCGGCTTACCATGGTGACCGACGGCGCCATGAACATCGCGCCCGATCTCACCACCAAGGCCGCCATCATCATGAACGCGGTCTACCTGGCCCACCTGTTGGGCATCGAGCGGCCCCGGGTCGGCGTCCTGTGCGCGACGGAGCTGGTGAACCCCAGCATGGCGGCCACCCTGGACGCCGGGGCGCTGGCCCAGATGTCACATCGGGGCCAGTTCCCCCGCTGCATCGTTGACGGACCGCTCGCACTGGACAACGCGCTGTCCGAGGTGGCCGCGCGGCACAAGGGCATCAGCGGCGAGGTCGCCGGGAACTGCGACATCCTGCTGGCGCCGAGCATCGAGACGGGCAACGTCCTGTCGAAGTCGTTCACCTATCTCGCGCGGCGACTGACCGCCGGGGTGCTTCTCGGAGCCGCGGCCCCCGTGGTGCTCACCAGCCGCGCCGACAGTGCCGAATCGAAGATGTACTCGCTGGCGACCGCGATGCTGATGTCGCACATGCGCCGCGACAGCCGGATGAAGGTCGGGAAGGTGCACTTCTAACGGCGGGGAGCGGGGACCGGAACGGCGACGGCGGGGACCGGAACGGCGACGGCGGGGACCGGAACGGCGACGGCGGGGACCGGAACGGCGACGGCGGGGACCGGAACGGC
>VGFB01000062.1 GCA_016869015.1 Armatimonadota bacterium | reverse complement strand
CGAAGCGTGTCTCCAACTCCAAGACCGTGCGCGGGTAGTCTTCCATACCCGCCCAGCCTAACCGAAGACCTAACCTGAGTCAAGCGGATAGCCCAGAAGTCTAAAGACGCGACCCCGGGTGTTCGAGGCTGCGTACGAAGGCCAGCGTCTTCGCCAGGCACTCCTCCGGGCCCATCGGACGCGGGGGGATCATCTCGATCAGCATCACCAGCGCCGTCGGGTCCGGGGCCGTCTCGACCAGGATGTCGTACGCCTCCCGCAGGCCGACATCGCCCTCTCCGAGCACGGCGCCGCCGATCTCGAACCGTAGCGGATACGTCTGCTTCTCGGGCCGGACGTGATGGTCCTTGAAGTGCGTCCCGATGGTCAGGGGCGCCGCCGCGCGGATCGCGGGCAGGCTCTGCTCGCCGATGAGGTAGGTGTTGCCCGTATCGAGGAAGAGGCTGAGGAAGGGCGTCCGCCGGCAGAGGTCGACCAGGTCGGTCGCGTAGTAGTCGCCGTGGTTCTCGATCCCCAGCGGGCAGCCGAACTCGTGGCAGGCGTAGGCGATCGGCGCGATGACCGAGGGGAGGCGGTCGAGTTGCTCCTGGAGGCTCGGATCCCGCATGAAACGGTGGTACTTGCCGACGAGGGTCGTGACGATCGGGGCGCGCAGCAGCGCGTGGTACTCCCCCAGCCCGCGGATGGCCTCGTCCGTCCTGCGCATGACGGCATCGTGGTCGGGGTCCAGGAAGTCGAAGTGGACCCCGGGCACGAGGCGCAGGTCGTGCTCGACAAGGTACTCGCCCAATGCCTCGCGCTCGGCGTCCGTCATGCGCCCGACCTCGCCGAGCCCGACGTGCGCAGCCCGCAAACCGTTCCCGACGAGCCACCTCAGTCGGCCCATCAGGCTGTCGTCGCCCTGCAGGAACTCCCCGAACCACGGCCCGGCGTATCCCCACAGCATCGACAGGGCCCTCCGATCATGCGAGTCCTCGAAGCGAGGTGGAATGCGCCGGGGTTGCGAACTCCACCTCCGAACGAGGCGCAACCGACGGGGTCAGGCCGATGGATCGCCGACGCTTCCTCAACCTCGCCGCCACCGTGCCCGCGGGGGTCCTGCTGCCCCGGTTGTCGCCGCGTCAGACGCGCGACCGGCCGAACGTGCTGTTCATCGCCATCGACGACCTGAACGACTGGATCGGCTGCCTGGGCGGGCATCCGGACACGCAGACCCCGAACCTCGACGCCCTTGCCGCGCGGGGGGTGCTGTTCACCAGCGCCCACTGCGCCGCGCCGTTGTGCAACCCCTCCCGCGCGGCGCTCATGACCGGCCTGCGGCCCTCGACCACCGGCGTGTACGACAACAGCCAGCCCTTCCGTGAGGCGGCGCCCGATGCCGTGACGCTGGCTCAGCACTTCATGGCCCATGACTACCGCGTCGTCGGTGGAGGCAAGATCCTCCACGGTGGTTTCCCCGATCCGGCGTCCTGGCAGGCGTACTTCCCGTCGCTGACCCGCACGCATCCGGACGATCCCGTGCCGCCGAACCGGCCCCTGAACGGCATCCCCAACACCGCGCATTTCGACTGGGGCCCGGTGGACGTGCCCGACGAGCAGATGGGCGATTGGCAGGTGGCCGACTGGGCGCGCAGTGAGCTGAGCAAGCCGCAGGAGCGGCCCTTCTTCCTGGGCTGCGGCCTCTTCCGACCGCACCTGCCCTGGTACGTGCCGCGCAAGTACTTCGACCGGTTTCCTGTCGACTCAGTGACGCTGCCGAACGTGAAGGAGAACGACCTAGACGACGTGCCGCCGATGGGAGTGCGGTTTGCGAGGCCCGACGGCGATCATCGGAAGGTCCTCGAGAGCAACAACTGGCGGCGCGCGGTTCAGGGCTACCTGGCCTCGATCGCCTTCGCGGATGCGTGTGTAGGCCGGGTAGTCGCGGCGCTCGACGCGGGGCCCCACCGCGACAACACCATCGTTGTGCTCTGGTCCGATCACGGCTGGCACCTGGGGGAGAAGCTGCATTGGCGGAAGTTCGCCCTCTGGGAAGAGGCGACGCGCAACGTCTTCCTGATCGTGGCTCCCGGCGTCACCTCTCCCGGCGGTCGCTGCCCCCGACCGGTCAGCCTGATGGATGTCTACCCGACGCTGATCGACCTCTGCGGGCTCGCCCCACGCGAGGGCCTGGAGGGGGACACCCTCATGCCCCTCCTGGCCGATCCGAACGCCCTGCGCAAGGCCCCGGCGGTGACGACGTACCTGCAGGGCAACCACTCCGTGCGCTCCGAGCGCTGGCGCTACATCCGCTACAGCGACGGCTCGGAGGAGCTCTACGATCACAGCACCGATGCGCTGGAGTGGACGAACCTCGCCAGGGATCCCCAGTACGCGGCCGTGAAGGCCGATCACGCCCGTTGGTTGCCGGAGGTCAATGCCGATCCATCGCCCCACGCCAACCGTGGCGCGGAGTGACGGAGCAGGCGCTCCGTCCGACGACGACGGGGGTCTGGCGGAGGTCGAAGCGCCTGCTTCGACGCGGTACACATCCCGAGCGTGAGTCATGTTGCCCCTTCTCGCCATCCTCGCGAGCCCTATCCTCGCCCAACCGGGGGAGCGCTCCATGTCGGCCTGGGTCGAAGCCGTCCTGAACGCACCCTACGCTCAGCCTGATGCGCCGACCGAGCCCGTCTTGCAGCTGCTGTACCAGCAGTTCGAGCGGCTCGAGCGCAACGAGTCGATCCTCCATACCCCGCTGCGCATCGGGGAGCGGACCTTCGAGCGCGGCCTCGGCACCCACGCGCGAAGCCACATTCGCGTCTACTCGCCCGAGCCGCTGGCGCGCTTCGCCGCCTGGGTCGGCGTAGACCACAACGAGCGGACCCACGGCGGGGCGGGCTCCGTGGTCTTCCGCGTCGCGGCGGGGGAGGCGGAGGTCTACCGCTCACGCCTCCTGCGCGGCGGGGAGGCGCCGGAGCGGGTCGAGGTGGACCTCGGTGGCGCGCACGTGGTGAACCTCCTCGTGGACGATGGCGGCGATGGACCGCCCTGTGACCACGCCGACTGGGCAGAGGCGGTCATCGAGACGCGGGGGGGCGCCACGCTACGCCTCGAGGAGCTCGTTGAGGGTGTCGTCCCGACCCCGCGCTCCCGCTACCCGTTCTCCTTCCGCTACGGAGAGGGCACGAGCGACGAGCTGCTCGACTCGTGGAACGCGGTGAAGACCGCCGAGCCGCTCGACGCAATGCGAACGCGTGCGGTCACGACCTGGACCGACCCCGCCGGCGGCCTGCGGGTGACATGGGAGAGCCTTCGGTATGCCGACTTCCCGGCCGTGGAGTGGATTCTGCACTTCGAGAACGTGGGCGAGTCGGACACGGAGATCGTCAGCAACGTGCAGGCTCTCGACCTTGCGCTGTCCTCGCCGCTCACCGGGGCGGTCCCCTACCGCGTTCACCGGGCGCGCGGCGGCACTCCCGACCCACAGCAGTTCGAGCCGCAGGTGCACGGTCTCTCCGACGCGGAGACGCTGACCCTCGGCTCGGGCAACGGCCGCTCGTCGACCGACAACCTGCCCTTCTTCAAGGTCGAAGGTGGCGACGCCTCGGTCGTGGCCGCGGTGGGTTGGTCGGGCTGCTGGAAGGCCAGCTTTGCGTGCCCCGATCACCGGACGCTCGGGATGCGCGCCGGGATGGAGCAGACGCACTTCCGGCTGCACCCGGGCGAGCGCGTCCGTTCGCCGCGGATTCTGCTGCTGCACTGGCCCGGGGACACGCTCGAGGCCAATGCCCAGTTCAGGCAGTTAGTCTACCGGCACTACTGCGCGACCCGCTCCGGCGAAACGCCCCTGCCGCTGCCCTTCTGCAACACGTGCTTCACTCGGGGAGGCGGCTGGCTGAACGAGTGTAACGCCGAGAATCAGATCTCGCTCATCCGGGCCTACGCACCGCTGGGGCTGAAGGCCCTGCTGACCGACGCCGGCTGGTTCGAGGGGGGCTGGCCGAGCGGCGCCGGAAACTGGACCCCTCGCCGCGAGGCCTACCCTGACGGCATCGGCCCCGTCGCGCGGGCCGCCCAGGAGGAGGGGATGGTCTACGGACTGTGGTTCGAGCCGGAGCGCGTGGTGGCCCGCACCGCTGTGCATCGGGAGCATCCGGACTGGTGCCTGGCGGCGCACGAGGGGCCCAACGAGACGTATCTGCTGAACTTCGGCCTGCCGGAGGTTCAGGCGTACTTCTTCGAGATCGTCAAGGGCTTCATGGCGCTGCCGGGCTTCCGCGTGTACCGGCAGGACTTCAACATGGACCCCCGGCCCTACTGGCGCCACAACGACGCCCCCGACCGCCAGGGCATCACCGAGATGAAGTACATCGAGGGGCTGTACGCGTACTGGGACCGGATTCGGGAGACGTGGCCGGACGCCTTTCTGGAGGAGTGCGCCAGCGGCGGACATCGCATTGATCTGGAGACGGTGAGGCGCATGCACGCCCACCAGAAGACCGACTACTGGTTCGACAACGATGTCGATCACGCCGCGCTCTGGTCGGTCAGCCAGTACCTGCCGAACAACACGATCGTCGCGCACCTGATCCGGCTGGATGACTACTCGTTCGGCTCGACGATGGCCTCGTCGCTTTGCCTCGGCTGGATCGCCGATGCGCCCGGCTTCGATGCCCCGCGGGCGAAGGCGCTCCTGGAGCGCTACGACCGGCTGAAGCACCTGCTGGTCGGCGCGTGGTACCCGCTGCTGCCCTACAGCCGCGACCCCGAGAAGTGGGTCGCCATGCAGTTCCATCGCCCCGACCTTGACGAGGGGCTCATCCTCGCCTTCCGCCACGCGCAGAGCCCCTATCGGACCGTCGACGTGGCGCTTCACGGCCTGCGCGCCGATGCGGAGTACGAGCTGACCGTTGTCGCCACCGACGACCGGCAGACCGCTCGCGGGGCGAGCCTGATGTCCGGCTGGGAGTTGGCAATCCCGGACCGCCCCGGATCGACCCTCATCGCTTACCGCGGCACGGGCCCTTGACCGCCGACGCGCCCTGGAGAAGGACGCGGGAAGGAGCGCCTCAGCCCATGAAACACTCGCGCCGGGAGGTGCTGGCGATGGGCGCGGCCGGGTTGGCCGGAGGCCTCTTGGGGGCTGCGCTGCCGGCCGGGCGATTGGCGCAGACGGGCCAGGGCGACCGGCGGCGGAACGTGCTGTTCATCGCGGTGGACGATCTGCGACCGCAGCTCGGGTGCCACGGCCACGCACAGATGCTCTCCCCGAACATCGACCTTCTGGCCTCGCGGGGAACGCTCTTCCGCCGCACGTACTGTCAGCAGGCGGTCTGCGCGCCCTCGCGGGCAAGCGTGCTGACCGGCTGCCGCCCGGACACGACAGGCGTCCACGACCTGGACACGCCCCTGCGCACGACGATGCCCGATGTTGTCACGCTGCCTCAGCTCTTCAGGGACCACGGCCATGTCACGACCTCGCTGGGGAAGATCTACCACCACGGGAAGCGTGACGATCCCCTCGCGTGGAGCGCCGATCCGTGGATGCCGCCGGACCCCTTCCCCGGCTGTGTGACCTCTGAGAACCGGGCACTCCTCCAACGCCTTCGCGATGAAGCCCCGACCCCCGAGGAGCGTTCGCGGATCCGGGGCGCGCCCGCCGAGGCGGGGGACCTCCCGGACGAAGCCTACCCCGACGGTCGGATCGTCCAGGAAGCCATCGCGAGGCTGCGAGCCCAACGCGACCAACCCTTCTTCCTGGCCGTGGGCCTGCTGAAGCCGCACCTCGCCTTCGCGTGCCCCAAGCGCTACTGGGACCTCTACTCGCGCGAGGAGATCGACCTGGCCGACAACCCGTTCCGGCCCAAGGACGCGCCCGACATCGCGCTGCACAGTTGGGGGGAGCTGCGCGCGTACCACGGTATCCCGCAACAAGGACCGCTCCCCGACGAGCAGGCCCGGGAGCTGATCCACGGCTACTACGCCTGTGTGAGCTTCATCGACGCTCAGATCGGGAAGCTACTGGGGGAACTCGACGCCCTCGGGCTGCGGGAGAACACCATCGTCGCGCTCTGGGGCGACCACGGGTGGAACCTGGGCGAGCACGGGCTGTGGTGCAAGCACTGCAACTACGAGACCTCCGTGCATTCCCCGCTCATCATCAGCTCCCCCGATCAGGGAGCGCCGGGCCGACCGACCGATGCGCTGACCGAGTTCGTGGACATCTACCCGACGCTGGCTGAGCTGGCCGGGCTGCCGGCGCCGGAGGGCCTGGAGGGTCTCAGCCTCGCTCCGTTGATGGAGGACCCTGCGACGCCCTGGAAGCGCGCGGCCTTCAGCCAGTACCCTCGCGGCCGCAACCGGATGGGCTACTCGATGCGCACGGACCGGTATCGGTACACGGAGTGGATCGAGAAGGGCCCAACCGACAAGACGATCCTGGCGCGCGAGCTCTACGACCACCTGGGGGATCCGGGCGAAAACGTCAACGTCGCGGGGTTCGAGGAGCATGCCGCGCTCCTGGAGGAGCTGAGCGCGCAGTTGCGGGCCGGCTGGCGCGCCGCCCTGCCGGGGCGGGCGTAGTGTCTTGCCAGGCGTGATGCGCGATGTTTGTGGGAGCGGCTTCAGCCGCGACGGCGCGGATGTTCGGGGCAACGTCATCGCGGCTGAAGCCGCTCCTACCCCCTCGAGTTGCCGCTGACACGGCACTGGAAGAGCAGGGGGTCAGCCCTCGCTCGCCGCGTCGATGATGCGGCCGGGCCGTACGTCTTCCGCGACGCCGCTCGAGCCGTCGGAGAAGCGGACCTCGACGTCATAGCTGCCGTCCCCGGGCAGGCCGAAGTGGGCCACGGAGGGCGCGTAGGAGCACCAGCCGGTCAGGCCGGTGACGTCCTGCCGCGCGATCAGGCGGCTCGCGTCGCCGAGCCCGCCGACGGGGTAGACCCGCACCTGCGCGCCGTGGCAGAACCGGTCGCCTCCCGCGCCGATCGGCCGCACCTGCAGCCAGTTGCCGTCGTTGAGCTCGTTCCGGAACAGGTACTCGGAGCACTCGGTCGCGTCGCCCTGCCGCGAGCGCACCAACACGTCGAGGTCGCCGTCGCTGTCCAGGTCGCAGAGCAAGGCGCCGGCGCAGGGAATGAGACCCCAGCCGGGGTCCTCGGCCACCGGGGTGAACTGCCCGCCGTCGTTCAGCCACAACACACAGCCCTGCTTCGAGGTCGCGAAGACATCCAGGTCGCCGTCGTGGTCGACATCCCCGGCGCAGGCGGTGTGGTAGTTGCGGGGCTCCGCCGTCCACGCCTCCGGGGTCGCGTCGACGAACTCGCCCTCGCCCATGTTCAGCAGCAGGCGCAGCGAGGCCCCTCCGTTCGTGAACCGACCCGCCACGCACAGCAGGTCCAGGTCGCCGTCGCCATCGACGTCACACGCGCATGCGCCCAGCTGGGCCGGAGCGGCAAAGACCGCGTTGCTGAGGGCCAGGTTCTGCCAGAGACCCTCCCGATTGCGGTACAAGGCCGTGTTCGTGTCATAGCGCGGGACGTAGATGTCCAGTAGCCCGTCATCCGTGAAGTCGGCCAACAGCGCCGATTCGCTCTGCAGTACGGCCGGCAGACCCACCTGCTCGGTAATGTCGTTGAGCGCCGCGCCACCGTTGGTCAGCAGCCGGTCGCCGTGCCCCCCGTCGGGCAGGTACACATCCAGGTCCCCGTCGCCATCCACGTCTCCCACTGCCGCGCCGCCGCAGCGTCCGTCCGCGAGGATCGGCAGTCGGCACGCCTCGGTCGCGTCCACGAACCGGCCCGCGCCGTCCCCGAGGAAGAGCGTCGAGGGGCCACCCCAGACACAGGCGATCAGATCCAGGTTTCCGTCGCCGTTGAGGTCGCCGGGCGTCAGGGCCTCGGTGCCCGGGGCCCCGCCTACAATCGGTCGGCCCCGGAAGCGCAGACCGCCCTCGTTCATGAACAGAGCGTTCTCCGAGCCGTTGTTGGCCATCAGCAGGTCCATGTCGCCGTCTCCGTCCACGTCGGCGGCCGTGACGCCCCAGGCCGTCGGCACGGCCCACATGCCCGTCTCGGCCGAGACGTCCGTGAACCGCGGCGCGCCTTGGGCCGGCACAGCTGCTGCTGCAACCGCGAGCGCGAGCGCTGCCGACAGCCCCATGGGAGACCCTCCGTTCTGCATTCCCTGAACCTGGCCGTCCCGCCGCGGAAGGAGTTGGCACGTACGCCGAACAAGAAGGCGCCGACGGCGATGACGGGAGGCGGCCCAGAATGACACGCACGGGTATCGGGTTTGGCCTGACTGCACTATTGGTGGTGAGCCTGATGGGCACCTGCAACGGCCATGCCGCGCCGCGGATCACGGTGCTGCGGGGTGAGGCGGCAACCGGGGAGAACCTGGCGCGGAACCCCGGCTTCGAAGAGCTGCAGGACGGGAAGCCGATCGGGTGGGTGAACTGGCAGACGGGCTTCCAGGCGGCGCCGGGCGCGGGCCGTGAGGGCTCGGCGGCGGTGACGTGCGTTCGGCAGGCGGAAGGGGAGCAGTACGGCGCCTCGCAGACCGTCGCCCTGAACCAGGAGCGCCCCACGCCTCTGATTGTTCGGGCCTGGAGCCGGGCGCAGGAGGTGGGCGGCAGCACCGACCGCGACTACTCCCTCTACTGCGACCTCGTCTACACCGACGGCTCGCCGCTGTGGGGGCAGGTGGCCGAGTTTGCGGCGGGCACCCACGACTGGCAGCAGCGGGAGGTCATGGTCCTGCCCGCCAAGCCCGTCCGCTCGATCACCATCCACTGCCTCTTCCGCAACCACCCCGGCCAGGTCTGGTTCGACGACGTCGAGCTTCACCAGATCAGCGCCGCGGCCGGCAGCGCCATCCTCGACGGCGTACCGGTGGCTCCCGGCGACGAGGTCCACGTCGCTTCTCCCGAGGAGCGAACCGGTGGGGGCGTGCGTCTCGGGTGCAGCGACGGACTGGGCGCGGTGTTGTCCGTGGCGACCGAAGGGTACCCCGGCGGCTCGCGGGCCGTCGGCGGCTTCCTGGTGAGGGATGTAGCGGCGAACTCCGATTGGCACGGTTTCCGCGAGGGCCGGTGCCAGGACCTCGGCCTTGAGCTGACGACGGAGTGGAAGACCGACAACCAGGCGATCCGGCTCGCGGGCACGGTGCGCGACGTCACGGGCCGGGATCGGGCCGTCACGCTGCTGTTCGCGCTGCCGGTCGACGCGCGCGGCGCCACGTGGGGCGAGACCCTGCAGAGCGGCACGCCCATCGAGGCGGGCGAGTACTCGGCGCCGGTCCGCATGGGAACGGGCGCAACCGGCACGCTGGCCCAGTACCCCTTCTCCTGCGTGTACGGGGAGGATTGGGGTCTGGGGCTCGGGGTAGACCTCACAAAGCCCTGCCAGTACCGGCTCGCCTACAACGCCGACACGCAGCAGTACTTCGCCGCCTTCGACTTCGGCCTCGTGCCCGATACCCAGTACGCCCCGAGCGCCGCCTCGTTCGGGCTGGTCATCCACGCGGCCGATCCCGCATGGGGCTTCCGCTCGGCGGTGCAGCGGTACCACGAGCTCTTCCCCGAGGCCTTCGCCTGCCGCTCGAAGGAGCAGGGCATCTGGATGCCCTTCAGCAAGATCAGCCAGGTCGAGGGCTGGGAGGACTTCGGTTTCAAGTACAAGGAAGGTCACGATGAGACGACCTGGGATGATGAGCACGACATCCTGACCTTCCGCTACACCGAGCCGAGCACGTGGTGGATGGCGATGCCCAAGGAGATGCCGCGCACCTACGAAGCGGCGATGGAGCTTGCGGGCAAGATCGCGCGGGGCGAGGAAAGGGGCAGCCCGGCGAAGGCCCAGGCGCTCCTCTCGTCGGGCCTCCACGACGAACAGGGCCGGTACATGATGCGTTTCCTCGACACGCCCTGGTGTGACGGCGCGGTCTTCTCCATGAGTTGCCTGCCCGGCATCGCTGGCGAGGTGAACGACGCGAAGATCGGCTGGAACGAACGGACGAAGGAGCAGCTCTACGGCCCGAACCGTCAGGGCGACCTCGACGGCGAGTACCTCGACTCGCTCGAAGGGTACGTGACCAACGACCTCAACTTCCGTCGCGAGCACTACGCCGTGGCCAACCGCCCGCTGACCTTCACCACGTCGGATCACCGGCCGGTCATCCACAAGGGCCTCGCGGTCGATGAGTTCGTCGAGTGGATCGCCGACGACGTGCATGGCCTCGGCAAGCTGATGATGGCCAACGGCGTGCCATATCGGTTCGCGTTCCTCTGCCGCAACCTCGATGTGATGGGCACCGAGACCGATTGGGTCCGCGAGGGGGAGTGGCGCCCGATGGGTCACGACCACCTGGGCCTCATCCGCGCCATGTGCGCCCAGAAGCCGTACCTCTTCCTGATGAACACGGACTTCGACGCGCTGGAACCCTTCGTCGAGCGCTACTTCCAGCGCTGCCTCTTCTGGGGCATGTACCCCAGCATGTTCAGCCCGGTCGCCAGCAGCTCCGACGGCGCGTACTGGGTCACCCCGCGCTGGTACAACCGCGACCGCGAACTGCACAAGCAGTACCAGCCGATGATCCGCGGCGTCGCTGAAGCCGGCTGTCAGCCGATCACCCTCGCCACCACCGAGACCCCCGGCATCCTCCTCGAACGCTTCGGCCCCAAC